>NZ_JBFAYB010000062.1:0-52084 GCF_040681075.1 Streptomyces sp. NPDC051907
ACGCCGTAGTAGGTCAGAGCGGCGGCGCGGTCGCCGAGGTCATCGCCGGCGACCTCCTTCATGGTGCGCCTCAGCACGGCCCACCAGGACTTCCCCGCCATGTCCGTCGGGTTCTCCGGGGCTGCCGCGCCTGCCGGAGCCTGTGCCGCCCGCCTTCCGCGCGGATCCTGCTTGCGGTTAGTGGAATCCATGGGATGCGCGTATCCGCACTCTCTGCCGTGAACCCGACTTCAGGCTGCGTGATTCGCCCGATGCCCAACAAAGGAAAGGTGATCTTTTCCGGCTTGGTTCTGGCGCCGGAGGCGTCGAGCGCTTGACGGGGGCTCTCCAGTAGCGGCTGCCGCGCCGACTCGTCGGGCGGAGGAAGCTCTCGGACGCTCTCTTCTCTCCTCAGTGGCAGCTCTGGGAGCAGGCCGGGCGGCTCGGGGCCGGGAATGGCGCCCAGCAGTCCTGCGGGGGCCTGGACCATGGCGATTACTTGTGCGCCTTGGGCCACAGAGATGTCCTGTTCAACACCTGATGCGACCGGTGAGCTGATGGCGATTCTTGGAAACGATCGGTGTTGCTCCTCGCCTCACTTGATCTGGCTTTCAACGGCTGGGGATGATTGACGGGCGTGACACTGCGGGAGCAGGCGTTGCCCAGTCGATCAGAAACGATCTGTGCGTCCCGGCCCTGCCCAGGTGCATGGCCGCGACATCTTTACGCTTCCGCGGGGGTGGCCGGCCGTGTCGCGTACCGGTGGCGCATGGCGTCGCTGGCTGCGGGACCTGCGGTGAAGACGTAGGTGTCGCTGTCGTCGAGCCGGCGGCCGGTCTTGGCGTCGACGACGACGGGCTCGACTTCCTCGCCACTGTGCGCGTCGATGAGGATCATGCTGCGTTCGGCCGGCGTGAGGCGGGAGTTGCCCCACGCGGCCAGGGCGACGATCACCGGCCGTAGGGAGTGCCCGAGTTCGGTGAGAACGTACTCGTGACGTACCGGGTTGGTCTGGTAGGGCCGACGCTCCAGCAATCCGTCCGCGACGAGGGTCTTCAGCCGGGTGGTGAGCATGCTGGAGGAGATGCCCAGGCTCTCCTGGAACTGGTCGAATCGGGTGTAGCCGTCGAAGGCGTCATGGAGGATCAGCAGCGTCCACCACTCACCGACGTGTTCTACCGTCGTGGACAGCGGGCACTCCCGGTCCTCCAGCCTGATCCGGCTTGCCACGGCGACCATCCTCTCAGTTGCTGCTAAAGTCGAAGGTACTAGCTTCTATTTTAGCAGTAATGACGGGAGCGGTGCCTTCTGCGCCCGCATCCGGGAGCGGAGCACATCGTGAGCACGTCCATCAGCGAATCCCTCGAGGGCCGACGTGCTCTGGTCACCGGAGGCACCAAGGGCACCGGGGCCGCCATCGCCCGACGTCTCGCCGAGGCCGGCGCGACCGTGCTGGTCACCGCGCGCAGCCGCCCCGACGGCATGGAGGAGAAGGCGTTCATCACCGCCGACCTGTCCACCGCCCAGGGCGCGGCCCACGTCGCCGCCGAGGTGGACGCCCGCGTCGGAGGCGTCGACATCCTGGTCAACACCCTCGGAGGGTCCGAGGCGCCCGCTGGAGGGTTCGCGGCGCTCGGAGAGGACGACTGGGCCAGGGAGCTGAACACGAACCTGCTGGCCGCCGTCCGTCTGGACCGCGCACTCCTGCCGCACATGATCGCCACGGGCAAGGGCGCGGTCGTGCACGTCACCTCGATCCAGCGCCGCATGCCGCTGTGGAACGGAACTCTGGCCTACGCAGCCGCCAAGGCCGCCCTGACCACCTACAGCAAGGGCCTCTCCAACGAGGTCGCCCCGTACCGCGTCCGCGTCAACACCGTCTCGCCCGGATTCGTGCAGACCTCGGCCGCCGACAACCTCATCGCCCGGATCGCCGAGGAGGCAGACATCACCCAGGAAGCGGCGCTGGGCCGGCTCATGGACTCCCTGGGAGGCATCCCGCTCGGCCGACCCAACCGGCCCGAGGAGGTCGCCGAGCTCATCGCCTTCCTCGTCTCCGACCGCGCCTCGGCCATCGTCGGCGCCGAACACGCGATCGACGGAGGCACCACCCCCACCGTCTGAACCCGCCACCACCCCGAGGAGCGTCATGCACGACAACCAGCCCCGAACCATCACCCCGGACACCCTGCCCGAGGTCATCACTCGATACCTCACAGCGCACCACGCCCACGACACCGCAACCGCAGTCACGGCGTTCACCCGCGAAGCCACAGTGATCGACGACGGCAACACCTACGAGGGCGCTAAGGCGATCGAGGGTTGGCTCGGCCGATCCGCCACCGAATTCACCTACACCACCCACCTCACGAAGGCTCAGCAGACCGACGCAACCCACTACATCGCCACCCACCACCTCGAAGGCAACTTCCCTGGCGGCACCATCGATCTGCGCTACCAGTTCACACTCCGCGAAGACCTCATCGAACGCCTCGTCATCGAGCCCTGAGCCCGCTCACCTGTCTCCGCCTGCACGAAATGCGAGAATGCGCAGGCTCGTGCCCCTTCGGGGCGCATCGGCCGACTCCAGTCCAACGGCAGAGCCGACCCCAGTCCAACGCCAGAAAGGAGGGGTTTCACGTCGCCCGCTCGGATCGGAGGCGGTGGCTCTCGTGGATACGCCGCTCCAGATCTGCCCGGCTGGGTTTCCACGTGCCGACGGTGCGGTCTGTGCAGGCGGCGGCTTGCCGACGAGGCCGCCGAGCGTATCGATCGCCGAGCCGTCCTTACCGCACTGGGGGCACAGGCCCGATCTCTTCGGTGAGTGATCGGGCCTGCTTGAGGGCGTCCGTAGGAGTCGTTGTGGCACCACGAGTGGACAGAGCCGCTCCGCTCGATGGCGCGGGCCGACGCCTCTCCCGCCTCCGACGTGCTTGAGCACCGCATGTATCGCGACACGTAAGGGAGTTACTCAGGCGCGAATGTTTCCATGATGGGCGGACACGGCGATACAGTCCGGCGGAGCAGGAGTGGTGTCCACCAGGGGGAGGGGCCGACGTGTTGGAGGTCGTGGCGCTCAGTGCGCTGACCACGTTCCTGCTGGGGGTGGGGAGTGGGGCCGCCGGGGAGATCGGGAAGAACCTGACCTTGTCGGCAGGGGCTCTGGTGAGACGGACCCTGGGGCGGGAGACTCCGCTGCCGGCCGGCGCGGAAGACCGCCGGGCGCTGGCCGGCCAGGTGCACGCGCGGCTGGGGCGCGATCCGCGTCGGGCTGGTGAGTGGGCCCTGCTCATGGAGAGCCTCCCGGACGAGGCCGCCGAACCGTCCCAGGGCTTCATGCCCCCGGCTCCGTGGGCGTTCACGAACCAGCAGAAGGTGCTCAAGCAGCTGTTGCGGGAGGCCGACCGGCCCTGGGAGGGCCGGCCTCGGGTCGTATTGCTGTCGGGCCCTGCGGGCAGCGGCTCCACCTCGGTGGCGCTCCGGCTGGGCGCCGAAGGCCGCGACCGGTTCCCCGACGGGCAGTACTACGTCGATCTGCGCGATGGGTCCGGGGAGTCCGGACCGGCGCCGGCAGGCGTTCTGCTGCGGTTGTTGCACGAGATGGACGTGGATCCCGAGCGGATACCTTCCACCGAGTCCGGCCGCGAGCGGCTCTACCGGAAGGTCACCGCAGGGCGGAAGGCGCTCGTGGTGATCGACCACACGACCTCGCTGGCGCAGGTCCGTGGTCTCGTACCGTCGACGCCCGATGTCCTGCTCGTGGTGGTCGTGTCCGGGCCGCCTCTGCTGCTGGAGGCCGAGCGCGTCGCCGTGCCGCCGCTGACCGATCGACACGCGAAGCAGCTCGTACGGAAGGTGGCCGGACCGGAGCACGCCACGCGGATAGAGGCGCAGCTGCCCAACGTGCTCGACCGCTGCCGGGGCAACGCGTTCGCTCTCCATGCGGAGGCGCGGCTGCTGGCTCGGGGCGAGACCGAACCCCTGCTTGGCACCAGCGCTTGGCAGGACCATCCGGTGCGTGCCGCGGCACACCTCGCCTCGCTCCGGCTCGGCCCGGAGGCGGTACGCCTTTGCCGGCTGACATCGCTCGGTGGCTGGCCGTCCATCAGCGCGGGCATCGCGGCGGCCGCCGCCGACGTCGACGAAGGGAGCGCCGCTCGACTGCTCGACGAGGCGGTGGATGTCGGACTGCTGGAACCCCTTCCCGATCTGCGCTATCGATTCCGCCCTGAGATCAGGAGGCAGCTGGCCGAGACCGCCGCTTCCGAGTACGGCGTCCGGGAGTGCGCGGATGCTGTGGACCGGGTACTCGACGCGCTCTTGAAGCGGGTGCTGCCCGCGTCCCGTGCTGCCCTGCCCGAGAGCTGGCGGACCGAGCTGCCGCTGGAGTTCCAGGCCGGGCCAGGCCTGCTGCCGGACGGCATCGCGGTGCTGACGGCCGAGGTGCCGAACGTAGCCCGGGCGGTCGTCGTGGCCGAAGAGCATCAGCGGGCCACTACAGCCCTGTGGCTGGCCCGCGCCCTGTGGCCGCTGCAGCTGAAGGCAGGCTACTGGGACGAAGTGCTGCCGGCGCTCCGGGACGCGGCGCGGTGCGCCGAGGAGAGCCGCGCGGACGAACGGCTGGCGGGGGCGCTCCACTTCCAGCTGGCTCACTGCCTGGGCGAGATGGGGCGGTGGGCGCAGGCGGACCGAGCGGCACGGGCGGCCGTCCTGTACGAGCGGGCGGCCGGGCACCTGCGGGGCGTGGCGTCGGCCGTGGAACTGCAGGGCCTGCTGAGCCTGAACCGCTGGCTGTACGAGGAGGCGTACGAACGGTTCGCCGAGGCCGAGTCCGTCTACCGGAGGATCCAGGCCGGTCAAGAAGGCGCGGTCGACCTCCCACGGGCTTTCGCGCTGGTCGAACGCCACCAGGGTCGGGCCCTGCGCGGTATGGGCAGGCTGGCTGAGTCCCGCCGGTGTCTGGAGAACGCCGTGGACTTCTTCGCGGGACGGACCGGAGCCCCACCGGAGGCGTACAACCGGGCCCGTGCCCTGATGGATCTGGCGGAGACCTTGCACGACGACGGTGATGATGCGGCGGCACTGGCGACGATCGCCGAAGCCGAAGCGCTGCTGGATCCCTCTTCCGCGCCGCACCTCAGATACCTCGCCGGTCTGCGGCGGCGGTGTGAGGCAGGCACCGTCAGGTAGCCCAGTCGACCGCGTCCACGCGGAACGGATGCACGCCACCGGCGGTGTGCATGCGCAGTACGACTCCCCGCGCGGGAACCATGCCGTCGTACGCCAGCCAGGCGTGCAGTGCCGAGGCATACGCGGCCGGATCCGCGTCCGCCCCGGCTTCCGCGGACAGCCGGAACATGCCGTGCCCCCGGGTGCGTACGACGCAGGTGTCCGGCCCGGTCACGTACACGGCCGCCGAGCAGTGGGGGTGTCGGAGCAGCACCTCGGCGGTCCACGGGCCGGAGCCGCCCAGCCGCGGATCGCCTGCCTCCCCCTCGCGCGTGATCACGTCCGCTACGTCGAGGTCCCCGTAGTGCCGTGTCTCCTCGTGCACGGCCAGGTGGGCGTCGCCGCCCGCACCGCAGGGGTGCTCCGCCGACCGCTCGATCGCGATGTCCGTCCCCTCCACACGGGTTCGGACATGCAGCGGGGCCGTCACCTTCCCCGGGGTGTACGGCGGAAGGGGAAGAGGCTCCAGGGACGCGGGGCCGGGAGGCTCGGGGAGGTCCATCAGCGCGTAGAAGTGCCGACACAGCAGCTCGGCCGACCGGCCCGGTTCCGAGGTGACGAACCCGGCGGGCGCGGGATCCGGACGATGCGCACGGATCCCCCGCTCCACCTGAGGGAGCAACGGAGCGCGGTGATCGAGCCGTGGCGCGTGCCGGACGAACTCCGCGAGAGGCGCCTCGGCGTCGAGTACGTCCGTCCCGTCGGCGGCCAGCAGCACGGGGGTGCCCAGGGCGGCGGCGTAGTAGGACACCGCACCGAAGTCTCCGAGGACGAGGTCGGCGGCGAGCAGCGCCTGCCGCCAAGCGCTGACGGGGTCGATGAGGACCAGTCCGCTGCGCCGGGCCCGGTCCAGCCACGCGCGGATCTGGCCGGGGCCGTGCCCGAACCAGATGTTCGGGTGGAGCACGGCGGCCAGCCGGTAGTCGTCGGCCGGCAGTTCGGCGGCGAGCCGGGGCAGGAGGCCGGGCAGGATGTCCCGCCCGCCGCTGCCGAAGAACCCCTCTGGGTTCCAGGTCGAGTTCAGGACGACGAGCCGCTGCCCACGCCGGACCCCCAGGGCCCGCCGGAACCTGTCCCGGTACGGACGTGCTGCGAGCATACGGTCGAAACAGGGGTCGCCGGCGAGCACGGCTGAGGGCACTGCTTCCGCGCAGACCCGGGCCAACCGCTCCAACTGCTCGGGGTGGGAGAGGACAAGCCCATCGACGAAGGGCTTTGCGTCGGACAGAAGCCACTGCGGTGACAGCCCGAACGTCGGCTTCCGGCTTCCGGCTCCCGGCTCCCGGCTCCCGGCTCCCGGCTCCCGGCTCCCGGCTCCCGGCTCCCGGCTTGCCTAGTCTCTTAGTGTATCCGACACCGTGTGAGATTATGGACAAACTGCCCTTGAGCTGGTCGAGTTCACCGCCGAAGCTCGCTGCGATCGCCAGATCCACCGGGGTCGAAAGGGCCTGCTCCCACGACAACTCGGGCAATTGCAGGTCGCGGAAGAGTTCGCGGATGCCGCCCTGGAAGGCGGAGGAGCCCGTCGATGTAACCAAGAGCTGGACGCGGAAGTCGTCGTGGAACAGTGGCACCAGGTCCAGCAGGCGACCGGCCGAGGTGATGTTGTGGATCACCAGCAAGACTCGGCGCTGGGTGGTTCGGCTCGTCCACTGTTCGGAACCCTCCCCGACCGGTACGCGAAGCGGCAGGGGTTCTGGCCCCACTCATGACCTCCTGAACGAACATGGTGTCGTCGAGCGAACACCCTATCTGCGGCCGAGCGGTCGCTGAGCGACCTGGAACCGGTGCGGCTCCGGCAGCGGGCGCGCCGGGCACGCACTGCAGCCGGGCAAGGCGAGCCGATGCTACCGATTCGGGCTTACGACACCATCTGGTGATCCTTGGCATCGCCGAGTTTGCACGAAGCGGCCTGCCCGAACCGCCGGCCGCCGACGACGGTAGCCACTGGGGCGACGGAGTCTGCTGGCTCTACTGCGGACAGCAACTCACCAGAGTCCTGTGGATAGGTCCGGCCACCGTCGCCGGAGTCCAGGCACCCGTGTACGCCTGCGGTGCATGCATCAAGGAACTCCAGGCACGCATCTGGCGCTCCCTTCAGCTGCACGACTCGCCCGCCCGACCCGTGTTGTCTCCAGAGAGTGTGTCGTATCAGGCCAGAGCGATCAGGGCGTGGGCGAGGGCACCGGGCCCGGTGCCCCACGGACAGGTGCCCCCACGCCCGACGATCCCGGCGCACGTAGCTTGTTCTTTATCTTCTGGCGCTCCTGAAATGGTGCGGGCAGAGTGGGCGGCATGACAGACAGTTCCGGCCCTGTTCCTGCGGACGTAGATGAGCGCCCGGCGGTAGAGCACATCCTCGGTCGTCCCTTGAGCCAGGCATGGCCGATGGGTGCACTGGCACCGGGCAGCCGGGTCACGGTCCTTCGCGACCAGGACTGGGACGGTCCTTGGCAGGTCGAGTTCGCTGGAACGATCGATGCCGTGGGTACACCCGAACCCAACGAACATGCCCAGTCGCTCAGCGGCGAGCTGCGGTACTGGGTGATCTTTGACGCGCCGCAGTACGACTGCGACGGGGCCGGGCCCTATCGCAAGGCCCAGATCTGGGGTCGGTATCTCAGGGCCGATCCAGAGCCCGAAGCGTAGGAAGCCGCGCCTCACGTGCCGCACGAATCGTCCGTCGAACTGGGTCGCTCACCTGGGCATTCGCCGGACGTGGGGGCAGCCTTCGTCTGATCATGTGCTCCGACCAAGGTGCACGTGACCAAGACGAAGGCCGTGAGGGTGAGTTTGCTGCCTGATGCTGTCCGCAGGGAAGCGTTCGCGGAAGCGTCACGCTTCCGGGGCGAGTTCTACGAGTGTCTGACCGCCCGGCGCGATGAGTTGTTCGAGCTCGTGGACGCGGTGCTGTGTGCGGACGGGGCAGTGAAGTCCCCGGTGGACCTGACGCTGCTGCCCGAGCACCTTCGTGGGCACGGAGCGATGTACGGCGGCCTGAACCGCGGCCGGATCGACGTCGACCGGCTGCGGAAGCTGCTGGCCGGGCTGCCGTTGCCGCGGTTCGACGGTGGACGCCTGGTCCTGGCGGTCGATGTGTCACCGTGGCTCCGCGCGGACGCGCCGTGCTCAGTCGACCGGCTGTTCTGCCACGTCTACGGCCGTGCGAAGACGGCCTCCCAGTTCATCCCCGGCTGGCCCTACTCCTTCGTGGCCGTGCTGGAGCCGGGTGCCACGTCCTGGACCGCGATCCTGATCGCGGTCCGGCTCGGCCCGATCGACCACGCGACCGCGATCACGCCGACCAGCTCCGAGGAGTCGTTGAACGGCTCATCGCCGCAGGGCAGTGGCAGGCCGGGGACCCGGCCATCGTGATCGTCAGCGACGCCGGCTACGACGTCACCCGCCTGGCCTGGGTCCTGCGCGACCTGCCCGTTGAGCTGGTCGGTCGGGTCCGCTCCGATCGCGTCATGAGCCTGCCGAAACCACCGAGAATGCACGGCGTCAACGGCCGGCCGCCCAAGCACGGCCCGGAATTCCGTTTCACCAAGCCGGAGACCTGGCCCGAGCCCGCGATCACCACCGCCACCGACACCACCAACTACGGAAAGGCCGAAACCCAGGCATGGGACCGGATCCACCCACGGCTCACCCACCGCTCATCATGGCTCGACCACGACGGTGAACTTCCCCTCGTCGAGGGAACGCTGATGCGGTTGAAGGTCGAGCACCTGTCGAAGGACCGAGACGCTCCGCCAGTGTGGTTGTGGGCGTCCAAGACCGGCGCCACCCCGAACGACGTGGATGGTTGCTGGCAGGTATTCACCCGCCGCTTCGACCTGGAACACACATTCCGCTTCGCGAAGCAGGCCCTCGGCTGGACCACCCCGAAACTCCGCACTCCCGAGGCTGCGGACCGCTGGACCGTTGAGAACATTTAGGCGTTCTTGTCGATATGAGATCAGAGTGCCTTGAAACAATGGTTCGCCGTTGAGCTGCGGACTAGGCTCCGTGTATGACCGACGAGGTGCCGCCGGAGATGTTGTTCGCTTCTGTGTGCCGGACCCTGGAGCATGCTGGCTTCGACGTCAGATCGGCCACGTCAGTCGATGGAACGGGGCTGTGGGTGCGGCAAGAGGCCTGTGCGGTGGTGGTGGGATGGATTCCGGCCCAGCTAGATCCGGCGGGTCGCCTGAACGCGGAGTATCACGGGATTCGCTCTGCGCTGCGACAGGCGCTGCTGGCGATCCTCACGCAGGCTGGCTTTGAAGCACGGGCGAAGAGTGAGAGCGGTGAGGTGTGGGTCAGGTCGCCGATCTGACCCCACGGCGGCGAGGCTGGAGTCGTGCCCGTAGCGCCTTTCGCCCCAGGGCTGGCTCTCATGGGCAAGACGCGGGCTGCACAGGCCGCCGGGAGAGGGGACTCGGCATCACAGTTTCTGTAGGCCAAGCAGCCGCCGCATCCTCCCGTACTTCTCGCTGAGCTGGGTCCTGGTCGGTTCGTCGAGCAAAGCGAGCCGGTCCGAACTGGCATTGTGGGCGAGGTCTGCCTCCTTGACGAGGAGGGCGCCCGGTGTGGCGAGGATCCGCTGCGTGTACGACTGGTCGCTCTCCCCGGGGCGCTTCGTCATAGCGTCGACCAGGTCTTTCACGTGCTGCGGCAGTGCGGCCGACTTGAGCCACTCGGCGGAGAGCACGTTGTCCTCGATCGTGTCGTGCAGCCAGGCAGCCGCAATCTGCTCGTCGGAACCGCCCCGTTCCCGCACCCCGTCAACCACCGCCTGAACGTGCTCCAGGTAGGGCAGTCCCGTCTTGTCCCTCTGGTGCGCGTGACCTTCGCGGGCGATCGCCTCGACCTGGTCGAGCGTGAGGTTCGGCATGGATACGACTCTACGGGCGCTGGGCCCGCATCCGCCCGACTCACGGGACCTCGCGGACGCGCTCGATACGGGAGCACGAGCGGACGAAACGGGTCGTGGATACGGTCCTTTCGCCGTGGTCCAGCCCGCCGCCTGGGCCTGGGTTGCCCCGTTCGGCCCGCCAGGGTTGCCCAGCTCCAAGGAGGCGTCGAGTCTCGAGGAGACCACTCGTGCCAGGCGTGCCTCTGGTGCCGCCGTGCCACCTGAGGAGCCTGGAGTGGAAACGTATCCGTTCGACAGCTGGGCACTTCGCTGGGCGGTCCACGCCAGGGAGGTGTCGCACGGCGAGGTGGTCGCGGGGCTTGGCCGCTGATCCGCGCGGGGTGTACCTCACCCCGTCGGTCGTCTTCCCGCTGGGTCCTGCCGCCCGGGCCCTCGGAGTGCCGGCGGTCCTCGTGCGTACAGCCCTGCACCAGCTATCGGAAGCCGGCCTGGTCCGTCTCGGCACCGAAGACGACCACGAGGACGGGCCGCGGGTGAGGGTGACCCTCCTGCCGCCGTTCCCGGAGGTCACCGCCGGCGCCGCCTCCCTCGCACCGCCTCCCGCCGACCGATGCGAGGCGGATGACCCCGGCTCGTGAGCGCGGGCGGCGTGCTGCCTCCGGCCGAAAGTGCCTTCGCGACGCCACGGCTGCCCGGACGAGTCATGCCTGCGGAAGGGCACGGAGATGCAGGTCTCCGCCCTGTCATGGAACGCCTCAAGCGCGCCGTTCACCTGTTGACCCCAGGCCTGGAAGGCGCGGTCGACACGGCACATCGAGAGCTCCGCACGGCACACGTGCAGATGTACATCTTGATCCTGGTCGAACGGCGCGCGGCAATGACACTCGCCGCGATGAACGCAGCAAAGGTGCCTGAAACGGAAAACGAACGGAGCCGGGATGAAGGACACCTTCGGTAGGTGGCTGGCGCAGTTTGCCGAAAGCTCCACCTCGCTCGGTGACCTCGCCCGGCTGGCTGCCGCCGATCCGGCCTGGCCGAACGAACCCGACCGGCTTCAGACCTACGTCGACTACCTGAAACAGGCCGGCGCGGCCCCTTCCGGAGCGGACGGGTCACTTCGTCTGCCTTAGGCAGTGGGTGCTCAGAGCGCGGAAGATCTTGTGCGTGTCAGGCTGGAGGGGGAATCCGGCGACGACGGAGTGCCCACGCAGGCAGGACCCGGCCAGTGCCCGCACTCCACTGGCCGGGTCCTGTGCTGCCGTTCGGGCACGAGGCGATGAGGGCCTCCTTCTCCGATTCCGTCATCCTGCATCTCAGCCTTCTTTCGAAGTGCGTCTCCTGAAATTCGGGAAGTGCTCGGTAATCCGGCTCCGCCGCCACGCGTGGGCGGCTGTCGTAGCCGATAGGCCGAAAATCTGCTGCGCTCGTCCGGCAGCTGGTGGTGAGCGCGTATCGTGCGCCGCGGCGCTCAGCGGCTTCCTGTGTGAGAGGAACGCCGACCCGTCGCTGCTCGGCAGATGCAGCCGGTTCTGACGACTTCGGATACGGGGATGGCCCGATGGACGGGTTCACTGCGTGGTTGTTGCGCCACGTGACGGACCAGGATGCGATCGGGGAGCTCGCCCGGCGGGCGGACGCTGATCCGGATTGGCCCGAAGGCCCTGACCGGCTGCGGACTTTCACGGATCACCTGGAGGGCAGCGGTGCCAAGCAATCAACTCTGCAGAACCTCATGGACGCCTGGGTCCGCTACGCCTCCCACTGGGCGTGATGGGTCGGCGGGATCTTGCCCGGGGGCGCGGTTGCTGGGGTGTGCGACGTGTCCCGGATTCGGTGGCGCCATTCTCGCGGTGTGATGCCGTAGGAGGCCCGGAACCGGCGGGTGAAGTGGCTGGGGCTGGTGAAGCCGCAGCGTGCCGCCACCGCCGACACGGGGAGGCCGGCGTGCCTCGTGGAGGTCAGAAGGCAGCAGTCCGGCCCCGCAGTTCTTTGCGCAAGAGGTTCCCGGCGGGGCGGGGAGCCTCCGGTCTATTGGCTGGCTCGATCCATGCCAGTTCGAACCCGGATCGCCTCAGCGGTCTTCGGCGTGAGGGAGCAGATCCTTGGCCCTGCGTTCCATGAGAATCGGCAGGTAAGTACGCACTCGTGCGTTGCGGAATTCGTCGTACGCCGTTTCCACCGAGCGTCGTACCAAGCGTGAGTCCAGATCGGGGCGCGACCGCGCTAGTCGCTCGATCACATGGCGGATGACACTCACATCATCCGTCTCTGCCGCCATGATCAAGCCTTTCGTAGCGGGGATCTCTCCCTCAACTGTCGCGCAGCCATGTCCTGCGATCTAGCGGATCTCTCGCCATTGTGCACGGCGTAGTGGAATGCGGTTCGGCAGGCGCCTACCGGTTCTCGATCGGGATCGGGGCGACTGCGTGAGGAACAGAAGAATGGCCGGTCGTGTGGCTTACGCGTTCGATTGCTACCAGGGCGGCATCGTCTCCGAGATGGCCACCGGCATGTTCGAGCAGATCGTCCTGTAGGTAGCGGAGGAGTGCCTCGGGTTCATGGCCGGGCCATGCGGCGACCCGCTCGGTCAGGGGGTAGAAGATGCCGTGTCGGTCCCGGGCTTCGATGACACCATCCGTGTAGAGCAGGACGAGGTCGCCGGTGTGAAGGGCGAAGGCGTCCGCAGTGGAGGGGGAGGTCATGAACTCTGTGAGGCCCAGGGGTGGAGCCTGCTGACGCACCTGCAGTTCGAAGACCTGGCCATCCCTGAGGAGCAGTGGCGGCGGATGCCCGCAGTTGATCATCATTAGCGCCGGCGAGTGGTCCTGGATGTCGAGAACGGCTGCGGTGGTGAATGCCTCGTTGTCGCTCTCCGTGTCCCAGTCGCCGGGCGTGTCCAGATCCGAGGAGACGGTTGCCTCCAGATAGGTGACCAGTGTGGACAGGTCGGGCTGCCAATGCGCCGCGGCCCGGAAGGCGCCGAGGAGCCGGGCGGCCTCGCCGATCGCCTCCAGGCCCTTGCCTCGCACGTCACCGATGATGAACCGGGTCCCCCCGGTCGTGCGCGCCGCTGCGTACAGATCTCCGCCGATCTGTGCCTCGGCTTCGGCCGCCAGGTAGACGGCGGCAAGCCGAAGGGGCCCGATCCGGTGTGGAAGGGGTCGCAGAACCACCTGCTGGGCGGCCTGGGCCACTGAGCGCAACTGGGTCAGCTGCTGTTCGTGCCGCTCACGCAGTCTCGCCAGAAAGGCGACCAGTACCGAGATAAGAACCAGGGCGACGATCTGAAGGGTGTGGTTGAGATCGGTCAGACTGGTGCGTGTCACGGCGACCACCGCTTGGGCGAGCACTGCGAGCGCACCGATCAAGCCCGTCGTACCAGGACCCGCGAAGGACGCGGTGATGGCGGGAGCCGCGACAAGGAATGGGCCAAGATGAACTTCGGGAGGGGCCAGGATGTCCACAACCGTCACGATCACGATCAGGGCGATGGGCACGGCCAGCCGAACATCGTACGGTCTCTGAGACTGGCGGCGATGTCCAGGAATTCGTCCAGAGTCCATGCGACTTGCATACACCCGGTGATGCCACGGTTCCCGTCCAAAGGAGCGGTGTGTCCATGCGCCGTGGTCCGTCCTGAACACCCAGATCGCCTGAGAACACCTGCCGCGGGAACTTGGCTTCGGCCCAGGCGCGACCTAGTGGGGCCCCGGTCATCGGGCAACCGCAGACCGCCGCGAGCTGCGCGGTTTCGCTGCGTGCTGCAGCCGCTTCACGGACGTGGTTAGGCCGCGTGGCTGAGGGAGGCCAGAAGGTGAGCAGCTTCGGTAGGCCACCTGCTATTCAAGGCAGGTGCTCATCGCTGAGAACACCGAGCAGCTACGAACTGGACTCGATCGCCCTTCGCCGTCGGAGGTTGAGCAGAGAGCGGGTTCCGTCGACGATGAGAGCAGCGCCTGCCATGATGGCGAAGATCGAGTAGGGGACCGTGACGATGACGTCCAACGTGTAGAGGGTGAGAAGCGTCCGCCTGCCGCGATAGCGCTGGAGGCCGTCCACCTGTTCATGATGACTCCTGTTGGTGCGCAGGTCAGCTCCGCAGAGCGGATGATGTGCCCCGCGGCGTAACCGCTCGGGTACCCGGCTGCTGCCCGTGGACGAACCCTGGAGCAGCCAAGGCCGTGACACGAGCCGCATGGGCCCCCAGCCTTCCGTACCAATCAGTACAGCGGAAGTAGCCGCCGTGACCATGGCGTGGTAGAAGCCGTCGCCTTTGAGGCGGCAGTCGCGGAGGACTTCGCACCGGCCACGCTGCATCCTGTGGCAACGCCCACGCTCAGTCTCTACAGTCACCGCATGGCCACAGAGGACGAGCCCCCAATTCAGCCCGACATCGCCGCGATGCTCACCGACCAGACGAGCGCGTGCAAGCCAGCACGCGAGGCCATCGCCGCCGGCGCCGAGGTGCGGGTCGTGGACGGGTTGGCGCCCCACTGGATGGTCCATGGGATCGCCGCAACGAGGCTGAGACGGTCGTTGGCCCGCGGCCTGCAAGAGACCGTCGGCCTCGACGAGACCGTTGAGATCCTTGCACGGCACCGCGGCGAGCAACTGCGTACCGGGACCATCCTCGCAGCAGACCGGCTCTGGTTCTTCAATCTGTACTTCGACGCCACCGGGACCGAGCTCTTGGCGTGCAGCGGTGTCGAACGGCCTCGGCGGCCCAGCGCGAAGGACTCGTCCGAGCCGTGAGCTGATCCGCATCCGCCCTCTGTCGGAATTGCGGCGACGATCTCTGCGCCGGAGGGAAGCCGGGGGAAAGAACAGGGCCCCCATTTCGCGGAAGGGAAGCCACTCTGGGGGACGGCGGTCGGGGAGATCCTTCCGGGGCAGGCCAGGGCGGTTAGCCTGTGCGCATGGTCTTCAGACGCCTGTGGGGCGACAAGGGCGAGATACCGCTCGACATAGACACCGTCATCCTGTCCGAGCCCGTCGAACCGGGAGGGATGCTCACCGGTGAGGTGGTGCTGCGCGCGCCAGATCGTGATGTGGAGGTGCAGTCGATCCACCTGGAGGCGTTCGTCGATACGCTGGGCGTCCACAAGGGCGACGAGGGCAAGGGCCACTCGTTCACCTCCACCGCCGCGAGCGGATGGTTCACCCTGAAGAAGGGTGAGGAGAGGCGGTCGCCATTCCGCCAGCGGCTCAGGTGGGGGACCCCGGTGTCCGAGGTGAACGGGCAGCAGTTTCACGGCGTGTCCCTGACCCTACACACCAAGGTCGAGGCCGAGGGCATCAGCACCCGGACGGACGCCGATCCCGTGCGCATCGCCGCGCTGCCTCTGCACACAGCCGTATTCGACGCCTTCACCGCCGCGGGCCACGGGTGCACGACCTCACAGATCGTCGACTCGACCATCCCGGACACTGAGTACCACCTCTATCTGCGGCAGAGCTTCCTGCTCACCCGGCGGACCGGCTGCGAGGGACCGCGGGAGCTGGAGCTGACCTTCCACAACAACGCCGTCGGCTGCGAGATCTACCTCCGTCGGGCCGCGCTGCACGAGAGACACTGGGACGACAAGCCGCCAGCCCTGCGCTATCTCGCCGCCCACCACGACGTCGGTCGGGTGGACTTCGCGGAGGAGGTCCAGCGCTGGATCGGCGAGGTCGCCGCCCTGGACCAGGGCCACGCCGGTGCCGCGGACTGACGGTGCCGCGCGGCGGCCAGAGCCGTCGGGCCAACTAGCTTGACTCTGTCGTCGCCGGAGACGAAGTGACCAGAGCTCATGAGCGCAAGTCTCGACCACATCATCCCGCTGGCCAGGCAGGGAGACCACACCCGCATCAACGTCCAGCTGGCGCATCTGCTCTGCAACCTGCGGAAGTCGGACAAGCTGCTGGACGCCGCCGCCTGAGCCGCAAGATCGCTTCGCCGCCGCGAACCGTCCGCACCGAGGAGAACATCGACGAACTCCGGGCCGAAGCCGCACAGCTCAAGGCGAACGTCGACGACGAAGCCAGCCCGCCGAACGAGCCGTTCGCGGCGCGAGGGCACCCAGCCGATGCACTTCAAAAACTACGGGACGTTTGAAGGGGGCGGGGCTCGTCGAGCGGCTCGTGACTGAATAGGTCCCCCCGTCGCCGGGGAGTCGACGAACCATGTCCAGCGACTCCAGGGCTGGTTCAGCCGGTTGGGGGAGGTGGGCGAACAGCACCGGGGCCCACCCTCCAGGGTGTCCAGGCGGGGGGTGGCCAGTCCCGTTCCGTCTCGCGTTATGAGGCGGGGTGGGCGAACCGGCGGACGAAGGCGAGGGCGGTGTCGGCGACCTCGCGCCAGCCGTGGTCGATGGTCAGGGAGTGGCCGCGGCCGGCTATCTCGGTGATCTCCGTGATCGCGTGCGCGTTGTGGGCCTGCTTCTTGTAGGAGGCGTTGGCGATGGCCCAGGGGACGGTGTGGTCCTTCTCCCCGGAGATGATCAGCAGCGGTCCGCGGTCGGTGGAGGCGGTGTCGACCTTGGCCTCGGTCCACGGGTTGACGTTCGCCGCAGCCGCCTGGAACAGAGGTTCTCCCGGGGCGGGGACGGCGAAGGCGGCGTACAGCTCGCGGGCTTCTTCCTCGCCGACCGCGTTGGCGAAGGAGTAGCGGAACTGCTCGTACGTCAAAGGGACGGCGCGGTGGTAGTTGGCCGGGTTGCCGAGGACCGCGCTCGCGGCCCGCAGCGAGGACAGCGGTAGCGGCAGCACGCCGCGGAACGGCGCCGGATCGATGGCGACGGATGCTCGGGAGAGGCCGCGCCCGGCGGTGATCTGGGTGATCAGGCCGCCGAAGGAGTGGCCGATGACCACGGGCTTGCGGTCGAGTTCGCGGATGAGGCCGCAGAAGTGGTCGGCGACCTGTCCGACGCTCTTGCCGGCGAAGACCTCGGGGTGGGCGTTGGCCTCCTCGACGGTCTCCGGGTCGTCGGGCCAGCCGGGGGTGACGGGCGCGAAGCCGGCCTCCTCGAACACTGCGGCCCAGCGGTCCCAGCTGGTGGGCAGCAGCCACAGGCCGTGGATGAAGACGACGGGGATGCGGCCTGTGGCGTTGGCCGCTTCGACCTTGGCGAGGTCGCGTGCGTAGGGCGGGGTGGTTTCGTGAGATGGCACGGGTGCTCCTCAGAGGTGGCGGGGTATCAGGCGGTGACGGTGCGGGCAGCCGACCGGATCAGCGCGACCACGGCATCGGGCCTGCTGTACATCGGCAGATGGGAGGACGGCACCTCGACCGTCCGGGACCGGGCGCGGGAGGCCTGAAACCGCTGGAGCTCGGGGACGATTCCCCGGTCCCGGCCGGAGATCAGGGTCCACGACGGCACGGTGTGCCACGCCGCGCTGCTCACCCGGTCGGCGAACGCGGACCCGCTGAGCGGGCGCTGGCCCGCGGCCAGCACCCGAGTGATGGGACGCGGAACGTCCTGGGCGAATACCTCGTGGTACCGGTCGGGCCGGATGTAGAGGTCGACGCCGGTGGCGCCGTCGGGTCCGGGTACGGGCACGGGGGCGAGGGAGGCTTCGAGCTGGGAGCCGGGGAACCGTGCGGCGAGTTCGCCGAGCACCTCCCCGGCGTCGGGGATGAACGCGGAGACGTAGACGAGGGCCTTGACGGCGGGAGCGGCGGTGGCAGCCTGGGTGATGACCGCCCCGCCATAGGAGTGGCCGACCAGGACGACGGGTCCGGGGACGGCAGCGAGCCGGGCGGCCGCCTGGGCGGCGTCGTGGGCGAGGCCGCGCAGCGGGTTGGCCACGGCCACCACCCGGTGGCCGTACCGCTGGAGCCGTTCGGTGACGGGGTTCCAGCTGGAGGCGTCGGCGAAGGCGCCGTGGACCAGGACCACGGTCGGCTTCCCGGCCTGTCCCGGCCCGGAGCCGGGTCCGGCGGCGGACGCCGCGGCCGGAGGCGCCGAGGCCACGGTCAGCGCTGCCGCGGCGCCGGCGGCGGTCTTCAGGGTGTGGCGTCGGCTCAGTGGACGGCCGGTCATGGTCGGGTCCTTCCAGGTACGGGGGCGGGGGTGGGCGCAGACGTGTCGGGCGGTTGCGGTCAGGAGGACTTCGGCGGAGCCGGGGACGGGGGCGCGGCCGGTTCGTGCAGCAGGGCGCGTACGGCGAGGCCGCCGGCCACCCCGACCGCCGGCGCGGCCACGGCCGACCAGCCGGGCCAGAGGGGCAGGGCGAGTGCGTGGTCGACGGAGAAGCGGCCGGGGCCGGTGAGGGCGAGTCCGGCGGCGATTCCGATGAGCACGAGGGGGTACTCGTAGCCGTCGTGCTGCACCCACAGGCCGTGGGGCCACTTGACGGTGAGCGCGACGGTCATCACGCCGATCGCCCCGGCGGCGCCGAGCGGAGTGAGAGCTCCGGCGGCCAGCAGCAGGCCGGAGCCGATCTGCCCGGCCCCCGCGGCGAGGGCGGTGAGCGCCCCGCCGCGGAATCCGTCGCGCCGGAACTCCTCGGTCCCGCCCGCCAGTCCGGTGCCGCCGAGCAGGAAGCTGACCTTCTGCACGCCGTGCGCGGCGATCAGCAGGCCCGCCAGGAGGCGGAGGAGGAACAGTCCGGTGTCCATGGTCGAGCTGTCCGGTCAGCCGGCCGCGTGCGGGTCGACCATGGAGTGGGCGTAGACGACGCCCAGGCCGTACGCGCCGCCGTGCTGCTTGACCACGTCGGTGGTGGCGGCGTACGTCTCGGTGCGTGCCCAGTCGCGCTGGAGCTCCAGAAGTACCTGCAGCCAGGTGACGGGTACGGCGCCGGCGGCGGTCATCCGCTGCAGGGCATGCTCGTGGGCGGCCGGGGTGACGCCGGCGGATGCGTCGGCGACGACGTAGACCTCGTACCCCTGGTTGAGCGCGGAGAGGGCGGGCAGGACGAGGCAGACCTCGGTCCACAGGCCGCAGAGCACTATCTTGTGGCGGCCGGTGGCCTTGACCGCCTCGACCAGGGCCTCGTCCTCCCAGGCGTTCATGGAGGTCCGGTCGATGACGTCGTGCTCGGGGAAGACCTCGCGCAGCTGCGGCAGGATCGGGCCGGAGAAGGACTCGGCGGCCACGGTGGACAGTACGACGGGGACGTCGAAGACACGGGCGGCCTTGGCCAGGCCCACGGTGGCGTTGATGACGGCGACGCGGTCCGTGCTGGCGGCGCCGAAGAACATCTGCGGCTGGTGGTCGACGAACAGCATCATCGCGTTGTCGGGGGTGAGCAGATCGCGACTGGGCGCGGCGATGACGGCATTGAGGTCGAAGTTGAAATCGGACACGGGGAGTTCCTCTCGGAGATGAACGGTGTGGGATGGGGAACGGCAGACGAGCGGGTACGGGGGTGGGTCAGGGGCCGAAGCACGGATCGAAGACGGCGGGCGGCTCCTCGGAGGCGAAGCCGCGTGCGGCTCTCCACTGGCGGTGCTGCTCGGAGGCGGCGACCGCCTCCGCCAGCAGATCGGCCTGGCGGGCGCCGGCCACCGAGGGCGGCGGCGTGGCCTGGTAGCCGCCGAAGTGTGCGACCGGGCTCCACCCGGGGCTGACCGGCGGGATGGCCTCGTCCAGGCCCTCGTAATCGCCGGCGGCGTACACGATCCGGCCGCCGGCCACGGTCAGCAGGGACTCGATGTGTGGGATGTCGTCGGCCTCCACGCCGAAGTAGTCGTGGGACAGGACGGCGAAGTCCGCGAACCGGCCTTCGCCGAGGACGCCCTTGTGCTCGTCCTCGCCGGTGAGCCGTGCCCCGCCGAGGGTGTACAGCTCCAGGGCCTGCTCGCGGGAGACCAGTTGCCCGGCCGGCCGCGGGGCCGCGCCGCCGACGGTCCGGCCGGTAACCAGCCAGTGCAGGGCCACCCACGGGTTGTACGAGGAGACGCGCGTGGCGTCGGTGCCCGCTGCGACGGGCAGACCGTGGCGCAGCATGTCGGTGACGGGCGGGGCGAGCGCGGCGGCCTCGGCGCCGTAGCGCTGGGCGAAGGCCGTGCCCTGGAACGACATCCGGTTCTGCACGCTGATCCCGCCGCCCAGCGACGCGATCCGCTCCAGGCTCCGGGCCGAGACGGTCTCGGCGTGGTCGAACAGCCAGCTGTTCCCGGCCGGGAAGAGCCCGTCCGCGGCCAGTTTCTCGAAGACGGCGAGGTCGCGGCTGATGGTCTCGTCGTAGGTGGCGTGGAGCCGGAAGCCCC
Source organism: Streptomyces sp. NPDC051907 (assembly GCF_040681075.1). Classification (NCBI taxonomy): domain Bacteria; kingdom Bacillati; phylum Actinomycetota; class Actinomycetes; order Kitasatosporales; family Streptomycetaceae; genus Streptomyces; species Streptomyces sp. NPDC051907. The sequence goes on from NZ_JBFAYB010000062.1 coordinate 20,265, forward strand.
AGCCGTTCTCCATCAGCAGCCGGACCGCCTTCTCGAACTCGGCCTCGTAGGAACCCAGTTCCGGGCGAGGCTCGGAGAAGTTCTCGAAGTCGGCGGCGGCCCAGGTCAGGTTCTCCCCGGCGCCGTTCAGCCGCAGCCATGCGTCGCCGTCCCCGGGCTGGAGCGTCTCGGTCCAGCGTGCGAGGTCCGCCAGCTCCTGGCCGGCGGTCTGCGGGAACAGGTGGTAGCCGATGCGTACGCTGAGCTCGCCCGCGCGGGCCAGCTCGGTGACGGTGGCGTAGTTCTCGGGGAAGCTCTGGAATCCGCCGGCCGCGTCCACGGCCGAGGTCAGGCCGAACCGGTTCAGCTCGCGCAGGAAGTGCCGGGTGGAGACCATCTGGTCGGCTTCGTCCAGCGCGGGGGCCTTCGCGAGGGTGGAGTAGAGGATCAGCGCGCCGGGGGCGGCCAGGAGCAGGCCGCCCGGCTCGCCGTTCCGGTCCCGGACGATCTGCCCACCCCGGGGGTCGGGGGTGTCCCGGGTGAATCCCGCGGTGCGCACGGCGGCCCGGTTGAGGACGGCCGACTGGTAGAGGTGCAGGACGAACACCGGGGTGTCGGGCGCGGCCGCGGTGAGTTCGGCCGCGGTGGGCATCCGGCGCTCGGCGAACTGTTCGGCGGTCCAGCCGCCCACGACCCGGATCCACTGGCCCTTGGGGGTGCGCCCGGCCTGCTCGCGCAGCATGGCCAGGGCATGCCGCAGGCTGCGTACGCCGTCCCAGCGCAGCTCCAGGACGTAGTTGAGGCCGCCTCGGATCACGTGCAGATGGGAGTCGTTGAGCCCCGGCACCGCCCGCCGGCCGAGGGCGTCCACCACCCGGGTCGCCGGTCCTACCAGGCGAGCGACGTCACCGTCGTCGCCCAGGGCCGTGATCCGGCCGCCGCGTACGGCGAGGGCCGTCGCGGCAGGCCGGGAGGGGTCCTGCGTATGGATGCGTGCGTTGCGCAGGACGAGTTCGGCGGACTGGCCGTCCCGGGGACGACCGGCCGGCCCGGGCGCGGCGGTGATGCCGCCGACGGGCATGCTGCTGCTCACGGTGCTCGCTTTCGAAAGGGGGGGAGGTGGCAGGAGGCCAGGGGGCGGGGGTCAGAGGGTGCGGCGTACGCCGGCCTGCCGCTCGAGGTTGCGCAACTGGACCGTCAGATCGCCCTCGACGGCGTGATGCGCGGGGCCGCTGCGGCCGATGGGGAGAACCGGCTCGCCGCGCATGTCCTCCAGCATCAGGGCGAAGGCCGTGTACAGGGCGACGGCCGCGAGCACCAGCCCGAGGACCCCGGAGACGGTGCTCAGCCAGTCCGCGCCGGTGAGGTTGGCCAGTGCTGCCACGGCGAAGCGGGGGACTGCCGTGCACAGCACCAGCCACAGGGCCCGCTTGGGGGTCGCGACGGATGCCATCAGCACGGCGAAGAGGGCGAAGACGGCGTTGAGGACGCCCAGCACCCGGGTCCCGCCCGGCGCGTCCACGAACAGGGTCAGAGAGCTCACCAGCCACAGGCCCGAGAAGCAGGCCATGAGCGTCGCCGCCAGCACGTCGCGCGCGCCGAACGCGAAGTAGCTCACCAGCAGTTGCAGGACGAAGGCTGGCAGAATGGCCAGGCCGACGGCGCGGTGCGCGCCCTCCTCGAAGAGCCCGATCTGGAAGCAGCCGACTATCACCGAGGCGATGGCCACGGAGTAGAAGCCCAGCGGCATGGGCGAGGCGATGGGCCGCAGGTTGATGCGCGTCATCCGGCGCAGGTCGGGCTCCACGTGCCTCGCCCCGCCGGCCGGGCCGTGCCCCGGCGCCGCGGCGGTCGCCGGTTCGGGCTCAGCCATCGGCCAGTGCCCGATCCAGGACGCGGACGGCGAGCTCGATCGCGGACGCCGCCGCCTGCGTTCCGCGCAGTGCGTCCACCATGACGAAGTCGTGGATGATGCCCTGGTAGCGCACCGCCGTGACGGGCACGCCCGCGGCACGCAGGTTGTTCGCGTACGCCTCGCCCTCGTCCCGCAGGACGTCCGCCTCCGCGGTGATCACCAGAGCCGGCGGCAGACCCGTCAGCTGCTCTGCGGTGGCGCGCAGCGGGGAGGCGGTGATCTCCGCCCGCTGGGCCTCGTCCGTCGTGTACTGGTCCCAGAACCACCGCATCCCGTCGCGGCGCAGGAAGTACCCCTCCGCGAACTGGTGGTAGGAGTCGGTGTCGAAGGCGGCGTCGGTGACGGGGTAGAAGAGGACCTGCTGGAGCAGCGCGAGTCCGCCGCGTTCCTTGGCCATCAGGGTCAGTGCCGCAGCCATGTTGCCGCCGACCGAGTCGCCGGCCACGGCGATGCGGGTGCCGTCCAGGCCGTGGCCGGCGCCGTCGGCGACGACCCAGCGGGCCACCGTCCAGTTCTGCTCGATGGCGACGGGGTAGCGGTGTTCGGGCGACAGTCCGTACTCGGGGAAGAGGACGGCGGCCCGGGCGCCGACGGCCAGTTCCCGGACGAGGCGGTCATGGGTGTGCGCGTTGCCGAACACCCATCCCGCGCCGTGGATGTAGAGCACGACCGGCAGGGCGCCGCTCACCCCGGCCGGTCGGACGATCCGGGCTCTGACCTCGCCGGTGGGGCCGCCCGGAACGGTCACCCACTCCTCGTCCACGTCGGGCTTGGCGATGTCGCCCGACTGCACCTCGTCGACGGCTTTGCGGCCCTCGGCGGGCGGAATCTGGAACAGGAACGGCGGTGTCCCGGTCGCTTCCGCGAAGTCGGCTGCGGCCGGCTCGAGTACGGGTGTGACGGGCGTGTGATCGGTCATGGATGGGACCTCTCGTCGGGTCGAGGGGCGTATGCCCACGCCGTACCGGGCGGCGCAGTCCGAAGCTAGACGGGTGGCAAGGGGCGCGGTTGCCTGTGCACGCAGGGGAGTTGACCTTCGGCGCAGGGCTCGGACAGGAGGGCGCAGGAGAACAGGAACGCGCACGCAGAGGCAAGTGGGCGGGCAGCCGGCTTGGGACGATGCGAGCCACCGAATTCAGACAACCGTGATGGAGGGGTAGTTCGTGCTGCTGCTGGACTTGGAGGACTTCGCACCGCGCGACCGGGTGGACGCGTTCCACCACGCGATGACGGACACCTCCGTGCCGAACGACATCGCTCACGAGGAGCACGAGACGGGGATGCGTGCCCGGATCGAAGGATGGCGGGTGGGCGGGCTGGACCTCTTCGACATACGGTGTTCGGGGTTCGAGGTCAGGCGGACGGCCAGGCACGTGCGCGCGCACCGGGACCGTCCGGTGGTCTCTGTCTCGCTCCAGACCAGGGGCGTCCACCGAGCCGAGCAGGCAGGAGATCGGTTCATCCTGGGCCCGGAGGACGTCTGCGTCTTCCACGAGCTCGAGCCCCGCGCCTACGGCTGGTCCGGGTACGGGGCCTCGCAGGCCATCACCATGGACGCGGAGTACCTCGGGGTACCGGTCGACACCGTGGTCCGGGCCTCCGTACGGCTTAGGGCCAGCCCCTTGCACGACCTGCTCCTGGGGCATCTGCGAGCGTTTTGGCGGGATCCGGGCCGGCTGGAAGCGGACCCCGGGGCCGCCGCCCTCGCGAACTCCACCACCGAGCTGGTGCGGGCCCTCCTGGCATCGGCGGCGCACGACGAGCGGCATCGGCAGGTCAGAGCGGCCATGGACAGTTCCCTGGTGGCCCGGATCATGGCTTACGCGCGCCGCCACCTCACCGATCCCGACCTCGGCCCGGAGCGCATCGCTGTCGAACACGCCGTATCCAAGAGACAGCTCTACGTAGTGCTTGGTCGCGCCGGGATCAGTCTGGAACAGTGGCTGATCGGCGAGCGACTGGAGGCGGCGTGCCGCCTGTTGGCTTCACCCCGCCACGCGGACTTGCCCGTATCCGCCGTGGCCAACCGTTGCGGGTTCACCAGCCCCAGCCATTTCACCCGGCGCTTCCGCGCTGCCTACGGTGTCACCCCGAGCGAGTGGCGGCGCCACCGGCTCCGCCCCGCCGTCGAACTCGCCCGCGAAGCTGCCTGAGCGTACGGGGCCGGGAAGTCGGCGGGAATCGCGCCGGGTCGGGGTCCGCGCACTCCGGGACTGCGCGTGTCTGCTGGTGAAACGGGGTTGCCCTACTCGACCATCGACGGCTCGCCGCAGACAAACGTCTGCGTTTCGGTGCCGGGCTCGCGACGGCCATTCGGGGTGAGAGTGCGAACCAGTCCGAGGCGGTGGTCGACCTCCAGACCTGCCCGGATCCTGCCAGTGCGGACTGAGGGCCGCCGCCGTCGCCGGCGAAGACCAGAGCGGGCTCTTCACCGTCGATCTGGACGGCCCCGTACTCGCGGAAGTGGTCCGTGACCAGCGAGGCCGGATGGACGAAGTAGCCGTTCTGTACATCGGGCAGGGAGACTTTGTCGATCACCCAGTACATCGTGGCCAGGTCCGAGGGAATCGGCGTCAGCTCCACGAGTGCGTCGGTTGCCTGGTGGCTCTTCTCCGTGGCGAGCACGACCATGTTGCTGCCTGGCTCGAAGGAGTGTCGTGCTTGGAACGACTGCATCAGCTTCGCGAGCGCCGCACCCGCCTGCTGACACCAGCCGCGGAGCCCCTCGGCATCAAGACGTTCGCCGGCCACGATCGCCCCCCCAAGCTCCTGGGAAGTTCACCCTCGCCGAGTCCCGGAAGAACATACAGGAGCGTCCACGCAGATCAGTGAAAGCCGCTGGTGCTTCCGCTGGTACGCATCACGCGCCACGGCGCCATCGCGAGTAGCCCTGTTCGATCGCAGCTAGGTACTGGGTCAGGTCAAATCGAACTTCCTCGATCACCCGGTCGTCAGCACCTGGGTACATCAGATCGCCCCAGACCACCGTCTGACCTCGGAGCCGGATCCGGATACAAACCGCCGAGGCGGCGTTGGCGCCCTGCTCCTGAGTCGCAGCATCCACAATCCGGGCTTGATCAGTCGGATAGAGGGGGCCTCCGGGCCTGAGTAGCCGATTCGGATGATCGCCGCTTGCACCGTTGTAACTGCGCGCGATCAAGTCGAGGCCATCGACATAGAGGTACGTGTGTATGGCGCTGCAAGTGGGTGGCCCAGGGCAGGCAGTAGTCAGCAGCGTGCTGACCGAGTCATGCCCTTGGCGATCAGTGAGGCTGGCGCGCACCAGTCGCGGGGACTTACGCGGCATCTGACCTTCGCGACATCACGGAGCCGATAATAGGTGCCCAGGAGACCGTCTCGCCATCCCTTTCCTCAGGGCTGTCCCGCAAGTGATCTCAGACGCGCTCCTCTCAGCCGTCGGCATGGATCCGCTATCCGGCCAGGGCGAGGTTGCGGAGGCGGGCGTTGCCAAGCATGGCGTGGTGGACGCCGTCGCCTTTCAGGCGGCAGTCGCGGAGGATCTTCCAGGTCTTCATGCGGGCGAAGGTGTGCTCGACTCGGCGCGGACTTTGCGGTGGGAGGTGTTGTGGGCTTCCTTCCAGGCCGGCAGCTCGCTCTGGCCGGGTTCTCGGCGGTGCGGGCTGATCAGACCGGTGCCGCGGTAGCCGCCGTCCGCGATGACGGTGGTGTTGCCGACCGAGCTCTTGGCTCCGGACAGTTCCCATGCTTTGCAGTCGTTGCGGTTTCCGGGCACGGCCCGGCCGAGGAGACGACAAGGCGCGAGTCGGCATCGATGACGACCTGGTGGTTTGTCGAGTAGCGGTAGTTCTTGGACTGCTCCGCCACGCTGTGATCGCGTGTCGGCACCAGGGTTCCGTCCACGATCAGCACCGTGTCTCTGCGGAAGCGGCTCCCTAGCCTCAGCGCGAGTAAGGGCCCGAGCTGGCTCACGATCCGGCCCGCGGCCGACTTCGAGATCCTGAGCAAGGGAGCCAGCTGCCGCAAGGTCAGGTTCGTCCGCCAGTACGCGGCAACCAGCAACACCCGGTCTTCCAGTGGAAGACTCCACGGACGGCCCCTGCAAGCAAGGTGCGGACCTCCGCGCCGCAGCATGGTGATCAGTTTCCCGAACTGCTTCGGACTGAGCCCGGAGTACGGCGTTATCCATGACGGCTCCGACGCCGTGATCACAGCCCCCACTTGAAGATCATCTCAGTCATGGGCTGGCATCCCTGCACGGTCCAGGCCTGCGGGCCCTGGATCTGCCGGCCGAGGTCAGTAGAGCCAGCGGTCCAGGAACCCTGGCCAGAGAAACCCCTCGTAGCCGTTGAAGGCCGCCGGGTCGATCTCCTCCAGTTTCTTGGCCAGCCGGTTCAGCTCGGCGAAAGCCCCCTCCTCCTCCCCTTCGGAGAGGTACTCCTCGGGGCCGTCCGGCTCGCTGAGAAGCTCAGAGGCGGTGACGCAGCTGCCATAGTGGTGAAGGACGTCGAGCCACACGCCGACACCTGAGTCGGCGAACCAAGCCTCCCCATCCGGCATGACGAAGTAGACCGTCCCGGTCTCCGGCTCGACGCCGAACGATGACCGCTCGTCCTGATCATCGAGGTCCGCCTGCTCAGTGAGACGGTAGAGCGGTCCCCGGGATGTGAACAGGGCTGGCTCGGCCTCGCTCTGCATCACGACTCGTTCGATGACGCGCGGAGCTACCGGGATACCCACCTCGATGATCTGTGCCTTCATGAAGTCGGGGATCCGCCAGCCAGCCACGACGTCCTGTCCGGCTCGCGTGACATGCCCGAGCCCAGCCCACTCGGTCAGCTGGTCGTACGTCGCCATCGAACGATCCTCTTCCGTCGGCTGCGGTCCCGACCCTATTGAGCCGGCCCCTGGCCAAGGGTCGGCTGCACTTGCGGGACAGCTCTTAGCCACAGATCACGCTCCCCTGTCATCCCGTCCAACCAGGCGGCTCTGGCCGACCACGGGATCGGGGGGGGGGGGGAAGATCACTCACACAATCGCGGCCAGAGCCAAGTTCCGAGTTCGCAGTCACGGGCTGGCGGCGTGCAGCGCCCGCCAGTCGCTAGGGGTGAGGTCGTAGGTTTGTTTGAAGGTGCGGCTGAAGTGGGCGGCGTTCGGGAAGCCCCAGTGCCGGGCGATGGCGGCGATCGACCGGTGTCGGGCGGCGGGTGCCGCGAGTTCGTCGCGGCAGCGTTCCAGCCGCTGTATCCGAATCCAGTCGCTCAGGCAGATCCCTTGGCGCGAGAGGGTGTTGTAGAGCTGGCGACGTGAGATGTGGTGGTGGGCGGCGATCCGTGCCGGGGTCAGGTCGTGGTCGCCCAAGTGGGCGCGGACGTGGTCCAGGATGCGCAGGTGCAGGGTTTCGTGCCAGGGCTCGGAAGTGAGGTGCTGGTCGCTGAGACGGTCCGTAATGAGGGCGCGCAGCAGTTGGATGCCCGGCCGGCCTGCCGCGTCCAGGCTGTGCTCGGAGGAGGGCGCGGGGTGCGCCTGGTGGCGGGCGATACGCCGCAGGCAGGTGGCGGTGAGGTCGGCCAGCGGGTCCCTACGGCTGAAGCGGACTGCGGTCACGCGGTCCAGCAGCTTCGCGGACAGACTGAGCTCAGAGCGTGGGATGCGGAAGAAGTGCTGGTGGATGCCGTCCTTGTTGAACAGGGTGTAGGGGCGGGTGGTGTCGTACAGCGCCAGATCGCCGGGCTGCAGCACGGCCTCCCTCCCGTCCTGGACGACCATGCTGCTACCGGTGACCTGCAACCCGACAAACAGGCTCGGCTCCATGTCGTCGCGGGCGAGCGAGGGCGTACGCCGGATGGTGGTCGCGTTCGCGCGCACCGAGCAGACCGTCAGCGGCCCGATGCCGCTGATGGCACCCAGCGTGCGAATCAGCCGGGGATCCGGCTGATGCGTGATCTCCACCCGCACCACGCTGCTCCAGATGACCTCGCGGATCGCCTCGGCCCGCTCTGCGGGCGCCATGACCGCAGCGTCGATCATCATCTGTCGGTTTCCTCTCTCCCCCTGGAACCTCTCAACGGGCTGGCCCGTAGAGGAAGTCAAGCGGGTGTCGGCACCAGTGACAAGGCGCGGTTCCGGGCATGCCGCGCGGCATCGGCCCCGCCTCCTCTCCGCCGGACTTCACCGCGAGGTCGTCCTCGCGACCGCTCGCCCCTGTGCGGCCACGTTGCCCTGGGCATTGCGGGGATGAGACGCACGCGGCCGCTCAGGCTCCGCAGTTGGCGACGGACAGGTAGCGGCGGACGTCGTCGATTTCCGAAGCATTCGGCCACCCTGGGCAGGGAACGCTGCTCGTAGGTCGCCAGAGAACCCAAGTCACCCCCAGGGACAGCATTCGGTGGAGCGGGACGGGACCCGCTCGCCCTCGGGCACGACGGCCCAACTTCCGGACGCCAGCCACGCGTGGTAGCCCTTCGGGGGCACCGCGGAGATCGGCATGACGGGAGTCGCGCCGGCCGCCTCGGTACCGCGCCGGAGTCTGCGAGGGTGCCCGCTGCGGTGCTGGGGGAGCAGTGGGTGCGTTTGTCCTCACCGGGCGGGCTGGGAAGGGGCAGCAGGTCGGTGCCCGGCCCCTGTTCGAGGGGCACGTGCCCGCTGGCCTTGCCCCCGATGTACCTCCCGTGCGCGGCTCGGATCAGACAGAGGACGCGGTGAGCGCGCCCTCGCGAATAGTGGGGGCACTGACCCAAGGCCCGAGTCCGAGCACATGTAATTCCGGGTGGTAACGGTGGTGCAGAAGTACCCGTACTGAGGCCTGCGCCCGTATTCCCTGCCTCGCGTGGCTTCGTTCACTTCAAGGGGCAGCGTTTGTCCAGCAGTCTGGGAGGCAGTCGGTTATCCGCGTGCCCGCTGATGTTCACGGCAAATGACGTCGCTCTGACCTTCGCGGCTCGCCCCGCTCATGCGGGCAATCGAACGTGGAGAGCCGCCGCGAAGCCACGGCTTCCCCGGAGCACGCGGCGCTCCGCACCCCGGGGGCCGGGGTCCCGTCCCGGGCTCTCCCGCGGAGCCAGGTCGCTTCCGTGCGGGTCAGTCCTCCAGCAGCTGCCGCAACCGGCAGGCGTACCACGCGGTCGCCGCGCACACCGCCACGTAGATGACGACGCCCTGGAGAGCGAAGTTGCCGTAGTGGAACTCCCACTGCGCCGCCCCCGGTTCGGTGCCGTACCGGGGGTTCTCCCAGATGTGCGGAAGGACCTGGGCGACGAGCCCGCCCAGGCACTGGGCGGCGATGTAGAGGGCGGTCAACTCCCCGAGGCGCCGCAGCCAGGCCCGTCGGTTGGTGCGGATCAGGGTGCGGACTCCGGCGAGCGCGTTCCCGGGCTGCCACCGCGGGCCCGCCGGGGCGACCCGGGCGCAGACCGCGGGCACCAGGACCACGGCGGCGATGACGAGCCCGACCAGTAGCGCGTTCAGCAGTCCCGCCGTGCTTTCCGAGCTGACCCGGCTGCGGCCCTGGGGCGCGAGGAGCACCGCCAGGATCGGCAGGTGGGTGATCAGGGCGGCGAGGTACACGCGGCCGAGCAGCGCGGCCGAGGGCGGACCGGGGCGACGCGGGCGCGAACGGGTCGGTGCCTGGGGTGTGGTCATGCGGCTGATCCCATCACATCCTTTCACTTTGGTGAAGTAGTTTTCTTCACCAAAGTGAAAGACTTGTACGCTGACCGGCATGAGTACCGAACGGGACGGCGCCGCGCTGGGCCACGAGCTCAGCCTGTGGGTGGTGCTTTACCACGAGCAGCTCGCGGCCCGCCTGCACGTCAACGCCACCGAGCACAAGGTGCTCGGTGTCATCGCCCGCACCCCCGGCACCACTCCCGGTCGGCTCGTCGGCGAAACCGGCCTCAGCAACGCCGCCATCACCAAGATCATCGACCGGCTGGCCGCTCTTGGATACGTCGAACGCGCCAGGGATCCCGGCGACCGCCGCCGGTTCACCCTGACCGCCACAGCCGCGCACCGCCGCGTCCTGGGTGCGGCCATGGCCCCGATGACGGCAGGGATGGCCGAAGTGGTGCAAGGCCTCGACGAGTCCGAACTGGCCGCTGTCGGCCGCTGGCTCACCGGAACCGTCGCCGTCATGCGCGAGGCCGCGCTCGCCCTGGCCGAGGAGAACCGCAGCGGTGATCCGAAGGGACCGGGCTAGCCCCCTGCCGGGGTGCACGGTGAGGCGGCGGTCCGCCGCCCGTGAAGGCGGCGGACCCGGAGAGTGGTCTGCCGAGGTCAGCCGGCCTTGGCAGATTCTTCGGCGCGGGCTCGTGTGCTGGCGAGGCGGTAGGAGTCGGTGCCGGTCTCGATGATGGTGCCGTTGAAGGTGAGGCGGTCGACGATGGCCGCGCAGAGGCGGGGGTCTGTGAACGTCTTGGTCCACCCGCCGAAGGACTCGTTCGAGGCAATGGCCACGCTGTTCTTCTCCTCCCGTTCGGTCAAGACCTGGAAGAGGAGTTCGGCGCCGCGGCGATCGAGTTCCATGTAGCCGAGCTCATCAATGCAGAGAAGATCGACGCGGCCGTAGCGGGCGATCGTGCGGTGGACGATCCGCGTGATCGTGTGCCGCTGCTTGCGCAGCGCGTCCAGATCCGCCTGGAGCATCCCGTCGATCACCAGCTTGTACGGATCCAAGGCCGTCGGCCGCGGAGGCAGCTTCTTCCTCGGCTCCGGCCAGACCGAGTCCACGGCCTTCCTGATCGTCCGCCACGACACGTTGTACTTGCGCTCGATCTCCCGGATCTTCATGCCACTGCGGTGGTCGCGCCGGATCGCCGCATACAGCTCGACCTTCGACCTCTGCGGCATGACCAGGACCTTTCACCAGGAGCACCCCGATGCTGCCCTGGCATGCACCCCGGCGACTTCAAACTCGTGAACATCACCCGACCGTGGATCAGGGCGCCTCCCAAACCCGTGAACAACTGACTTCACGACCCGTGAATAAAGCCACTCGCGTCGTGCTCGGCGGCCTCACGGCTACCTCGCGGCGCATACCGTCCGATGCCCGGCGGGCGGGGAACCGTGCACAGACAGGCTGAGGCGGTGCACTAGAGGCACAGTGGGGGACGTCGGGCGACCCTAGCGTGGGGGTGGGCCCACGCCGCCGGCACTCTCCTGGGAGGCCTGAACCATCCCTATGGGCGGTGAAGTTCGTCGAGCGCCGGGTCCCCCGTCCCGCCGCCGTCGCTGTGCGTCGGCGGCTCCCCCGACCCATGGAGCTCCCATGTCTCCCATGCCCCTGCTGCGCCTGGCGCAGCTGTTCGCGCGAGCGAGCCGGCGTCTCGTCGGCTCCGTCGTCGCGCTCGCGCTCTCCGCCGGCCTCGTCGGCCTGGCCGCCCCCGCGGCGCAGGCCGACCCCACCCAGCCGAACACGGTCGTCGACTGGAACATCGACTCCCTGGCGAACGGCGGCAGGAGCGCCCACGACGCCTACTACGGCATGATCGACCGGATCCACCGCGTCAGCGGCCACGACTTCCGCTCAGCCGCCAACATCGACGAGAGCACCACCCAGCTGTCCCGCCTGATCCAGATCCGGGTCCTGCGCCGGGGCAGCCAGGTCGTCTCGCTGTACTTCTGGGCCAACAACCTCTACCTCGCGGGCTTCTACGTCCCAGGCACCGAGCAGAACCCGGGCCGGCACTACGCCTTCAACGACACCTGGCCCGACGACTTCAACCACGTCCTGAACCTGCAGACGCAGGCGACCCGCCTGCCGTGGGGCGGCAACTACGTCTCCCTGCCCGGCGGGAACAACCGCACGGACGACGTCATCAACGGCCCCAGCCTCCACAACGCCCTGCTCGTCCTGGGCGGCGCCAGGTCCCGGCTCGAAAGCGGCGGTGACCGCGGTGCCACCGAAGTCGGCAACGCCCTCACCCTGACCATCCAGGCCACCGCCGAGGCCGCGCGCTTCGGACGTATCTTCGACACCGTCCGCGGCAACATCGGCACGGGCACGAGGACCACCATGGGCACGGACAACGTGGTCCTCCAGAACAACTGGAGCCAGATCTCACGCTGGATCTACCGTGCGAGCAACGACCCGGCCTACCCGACCCACAACGCGCTCACACTGAACGGCGTCGCCTACAGGGCCCTGCACGCATTGCTCACCCACCTCCTGTACGTGGAACTCCACAGCGGATCCCGCCCGCGCTGAAGGTCTGGCTCAGGGGGTGCCACCATCAGGCGTCCGACACGAACTGGTGCCTGCGGGGCTGGTATGCAGACACCCCAGGGTCCTGACTCGACAAGTCCCACGGTCATAGCCGCTGTGCAGCCCCTGTCGATCTGCTCGAACGGGAGGGGGCCGAGGGTGGACGTCGAAGGAGCACGTGCTGCGATCCAACTCCCTGAAGGGTCTTGGTGGGAGTGGGATGTCGTTGCCTGGGACAGTGGACAGCTCAGGCTCCTGCCCGGCCACGACCTCGCGTACCGCCACGGCCTGGAACTGGTCTCCGGTGATCCGGTATTCGTCAGCTGCCCGCCCGCGTTTCACGATCCGCCCTTCCGCGCCCCGTCGCCCGACGAGCTCCTGAGAGTTACTCGTCAGCTCGGCGGGAAGCCGCCCGTCGTGGTCGCCTTCGAGGCAGACGCCGGCGGGCAGGAGCCGGTCTCGTGCCTGATCGCTGCCGAGCGACTCGACATCGTCCAGGAAACGGTCCTGCGCTACTGGCGTGAGAACGCAGGTTCCGATCAGTCGCTTCGCCCCTCGGTTCGGTTCCCAGACCAGCAGGCGGTCTCGGGTTAGGCGGCCGCCGGCGGCACGCGGACCTGTTCGGCGATCCAGGATTCCGCGAGCTTCGTCCAAGTGGCGGCATCGCCGGCGCCCTGGGCCAGGCCGAGACTGTGCGGGCCGTGGGCGAAGACATGCACGGTGTGCGGTACCTCGTGCGCGGCCAGTGCCGACGAGAGCCGGTAGGTGTGCTCCGGCGGGACGTAGACGTCCTCGGCGGTGTGCCAGAGGAAGAAGGGGGGAGACGCCTTGGTCACCAGCGCGTCGAGGCTTGTCCGGCGGCGCAGGTGCGGTGAGGCGTTCTCCCCGAGCAGGATCAGCCGCGCGGGTCGGTAAGTCTCGGTCTCCATCGATGTGATCGCGTAGCCGAGGACGGCGAACTGTACAGACTCGCGCGGGTCGTCGCCGGGTGCGAGTGCGGCCAGGCCCGCGAGATGCCCGCCGGCCGAGAAGCCGATCACGCCGATGCGGTCCGCCCCCTGTTCCCGCCTGAGGCGGATCTCGACCCTCAGGGCGAGGAGGGGTTCGGGATGCCGCACGTGGAGCGGGTAGCGGAAGACGCTCGCGGACAGGCCCAATGCGGAGAGCCACGCGACGACCGGCTCCGCCTCATGTGGGGCGTGCGCTGCATAGCCCCCGCCCGGCAGGACGATCAGATGTGTCGTGGCGGGGCGCACCCGCTCGGCACGTCCGCGAGTCGCTGGCGCCGTCTCGAATGGATTGCTCATGTGCACCTCCCCGCTTGCTCAGCGACGCCGCGAGCGGCTCTGTCCACAAGGCTGAACCTAGGTCGTCACCACGCCGAGTCTTCGATATCACGCGACCGGGCGAAGGGCGCAGCCGTGCCGCAGCTCCAGGCTTCGCCCTCCGGGTGGAACCGCCTGCCTGCCGCTTGGTCGGGGACGACTGCTGCTAGAACCAGCCGCCCACAGCGGCGGCGACGGGGTCGGCCCCCGGCTCGCGCAGGGCGTAGATCGTCTTCGCGCCGACCCACAGCAGGGTCCTGCCGTAGGGGAGGTCGGGGTGGCGGTCGACCATCGCGTGGAAGAACTCGGTCGCGGAGGAGCACTTCGCCAGCGCCGCCTCGGCGTCGTCGAGGTACCGGCGGGTCTCCGCCATGACGCGGGCGGCGTCGTCGTCGAGGTCCTTGTTCTTGTGGCCGGCGACGATGTACCGGGGCGCGAGGGCCTCGACGGTGCTGATGGCGTCGCGCCAGGCGTCGAGGCCACCCCCGGCCGACTCGCCGATGTACATGTGAGCGCCGTTGTAGAGCGCGTCGCCGGCCACCACGAGGCCGAGGTCGGGGACGTGCAGGACGCTGGTCTGCTCGGTGTCGGTGTGGCCGACCTCGACGAGGTGCAGGTCGTGCCCTTCGAGGGTGAGGGTGTTGTCTGGGACGGTGACGGCGGTGACGGGGGCGTCGGGGATCTGCCCGGGCCAGAGCTTGTCCCAGGCGAAGGGCCGGGCCTCCACGTTGCCGTGCATGACGGCGATGGTGCCGCTGGTGGCCACGACCGGCGCATCGAACCGCTCGGTGAACTCGTTGCCGCCGAACCAGTGATCGCCGTGACCGTGGGTGGCGATGACGGCGATGATGTTCTTCCCGCTCGCGGCCACCCATGCGGCGACCTCCTCGATCTGTCCCTCGGTGAACGGCGGGTCGACGAGGACGGCGTCCCGCTCGCCGTGGACGAGTGTGGTCGAGATCGGCTGGAAGGCGCGCACTTCGCCGTTGGGCAGGGGTTCGGTGACGCTGATCGGGATCGGGTCGCAGACGTGTACGGCGTAGCCGAGAGAGCGCGTGTTCATGGGGGCTGACCCTTCTGATGGGTTGGGGCGGTGCGGTTCGGGTGGACGGGCTGTACTGCGCCGGCCGGGGGTACCGAACGGGTAGTGCGACACTCGCTCCTCGTGCAGCAGGCGGTGATGCGGATGTCGTCGAGCACGCCCTGCTGGCCTTTCAGCCCCCACACGGCGCCGCCCTGGGGGAGGTGCGCGGAGACCGACTCCAGTTCGTTCCTGCGGGCGAGCCCGCCGTGGGCCTCCACGCTTTCATCGAGCAGATCCGTCATGGCTTCTTCTCTTTTTTGCTCTGCGCTGGTTGCCGAGTCGGGGGCCGGGCGTTGGAGTATTCGGTCCACTGGGCGATCCGGTCTCAGGGCGGCCGCGTCTGCGGGGAGGGCTTTGCCGAAGGCCTACCGCGGATCGGTGAGAAACGCCTCGACGTCGTCGGCGAACTCGGCGTGGTGCTGGAACAGGAACCCGTGGGCAGAGTCGGGGTAGATCTTCAGCCGTGCCTGCGGAATCAGACCGGCGAGCAGGTGGGAGTAGCGGGGCAGGATCATCGGGTCGTTGTCGCCGTTGGCGACGAACACCGGTGCCTGGATGGCCGTCACCCGCTCGAGCAGCGAGAAGTTGGGGACGCCCCAGGCGGAGACCGCGTCGTACTGTGCATGGCGCGTCTGCCACGTTGTGGGCGCGTCCAGCTCTGTCCGGGTGAACATCCGCCCCATGGCCTTCTCGCCGGCCGACCGGCTCTCCGGCGACTGGGTGTAGAAGACGTCGAGCACCCGTGCGGGATCGATCTCCGGTTCGCCCACGGCGTCGATGACCCAATGCGCCCACCCGTGCATGCCGGGCGCGCCCTGCGGTGCTGACGAGGCGAGCACGACGCGCCGTACGAGAGCGGGCCGGATCAGTGCGATCTCCTGGGCGACGAAGGAGCCCAGGGAGAAGCCGAGGACGTCGATCTGCACCAGGTCCAGGGCGTCGGTGAAGGCGATGGCGTCCATCGCCATCTGCGTGATCGTGCTGGGTGTTCTGCCGCTGGATCCGCCGACGCCGGTGTTGTCGAAGGCGATGACGCGCCGTCTCTGGGCCAGGGCATCGACCAGGGCGGGATCCCAGTTGTCGAGGTTGCCCCGGAAGTGAATGAGCAGGACCAGAGGCACTCCGCCCTCGCCGACCTCGCGGTACGCGTACTCGATGCCGTTGGCGGCGGACACCGTCGTGATGGGTGCTTGGGCGTAGGACCGTGCCATGGGAGTCTCCGTTCAGGCTTGCCCTGCAGGGGTCGTGGTCGACGCGCGGGGCGGGCAGGAGCCGGCGGCGGGCTAACGAGCCTCATCAAGGTATAGCGATCGCTTTACATGCTTCGACGCTACGCCGGTCCGTGTCGGATGTAAAGCGTTCGCTATACTTATGGGTATGGGGGCAACGGCATCGACCACTGGGGCGGCCCGCGGTGGGCGTGGTGCGCGTGAGCGCATCCTGCAGGCGGCGCAAGAGCTCTTCTATACGCGCGGCATTCACGCCACCGGCGTGGCGGCGCTCATCGAGGCTGCGCACGTCTCGCCGCGCACCTTCTATGTGCACTTCCCCACCAAGAACGCGCTGGTGGAGGAGTATCTCCGCCGGTTCGAGTCGGAGAAGTCCATCGCTGCCGAAGCGGAGCTGGAGCGCGAAGACCTGCCCCCGACTCAGCGGCTGTTGGCGATCTTCGCCCCCGTCGAGGGGGATCCTCTGGCCCTGATCCGCGGGTGCCCTTTCCACAACGCCGTCATCGAGGGGGCCGGAGAACTCCCGGAGGTCGCCCGCCTCGCGGAGCGACACAAGCAGGCTTTCCGTGATCGCCTCGTGGCCACTGCTTCAGAAGCCGGCGCAGCCGACCCGGAGGCCCTCGGCAGGCAACTCGCCGTGATCTTCGAAGGAGCCAACGCGCTGGCCGCCTCCTGCAACGACGCGGAGGCGTTCACGGATGCCCGGCGGGCCGCCAAGACGCTGCTGGATTCCGCCTTGAGCGCTGCGCCCGGAGGGTGAACGCGTGACGATCGTGTAGAGCTCGATGATGGCGCCGTGCCGGGCTCGGGCGATGTCCATGCCGCTGACGGTCGGTGGTTGGCCGTCGGCCGGGCCGTACTGGAACCGAGGCAGCCGATGTCGTGGAGCCCTGACGCGGCGCCTGCGGGTCGGAAGACCCAGCCCGTGTTCTCGCCGAGCATCTTCGCGGCGCGGCGCAAGCTGTCCGTACGCCCGCGGTGGATGCGGTCCGGTTCGTGCCACATCACGTCTTCGGCGTAGTTCTGCTAGAGCGCTCAGCGGCCAACTACAGCGATCAGTCACGCCTACACGTCGCCCTGCACGGCGGAGGCCCCCGGCGGGTGGTCGGGGCCTCCGCCTTCGGCGCTCGTGCGGGCAGCTAGTCGGTCATTGCCTACAAGGCGCTCGTCCGGACCAGTGCTCCGTGATCGTTTCGCTCGTACGTGCGTCGCTCGTTCTTCTCGATTTTCCGGGTCACCTCCGCCTCGAGGTCTACCCCGTTCATCTCCGCCAGCGCGGTCACATACAGGAGGACGTCGGCCAGCTCCTCCCCGAGGCTGGACTCCCCCTTGCGCCACGCGGTGAAGGCTTCACTGACTTCGGCGGTGAGGAGGCCGAACTCCAAGGCCACGTCGGTGGTGTTGAACCCCTTGGCGGCCTTGTTCTCCCAGGCGAGCTTCTGCGCAGCTCCGATCTCCACAGCTCCTCCAGCGGCGGTACAGCAGGTGCCCTAGAAGCGTAGCGGGATCGGTGTGCCGGCGTGCTGGCTTCGGTGAGCCGTCACCCCGTCGAGGGGAGGTCTGGGAGCGAGGTGTCGAGGGTGAGCACATGGGTGTAGTCCGCCAGCGTGGAGAAGACCCTTTCGTAAGCAGCCACCAGTTCGGAGATCTCCTCCAAGTCGACCGCTTCACCATCGCGTGACAGAAGCCGCTGATGTATGACGGCAGGTGGTGCGGTCAGGTGAACGAGTACGCCGGAGCGCTTGATGACGCTCTCGGTCAGGTCGATCGCCTGGGACCAGTTGATACGGGAGCGACCCCGGTGGAGCGGACCGTACACCAGCTCGCTGATGAAGCATCGATCGAAGAGGATCTTTCCGTCCTCGGCCAGGATGTCCCTGTAGCGGCTGGCCAGGTCGAGATGGTCGGGCGTCCTCGGAGAATGGACCATGGTGAAGCCGTGGTGTGTCGACAGACGCTCGCCGAGAGTGCTCTTGCCGACTCCGTCGCAGCCCTCCAGTACCAGGGTCTGGTAGCCGGCGATCTCATCGGGGCTCATGCGGCCAGCCAGGACAGGACGGCGTCGTCGCTGTCGAGGTGAGCGTCGGCGGCGTACTGGATCATGAGGTTCCGCCAGTTGGGCTCACGGCCATGAGCGTGCGTGAACGTCGGGCGCGACTGGAAGGCCGCGATTCGTACGCCGCTGGCCAGTGCCGCGCCGATGAGCAGGGCGGTTCCCGGCGGGGTCTCGGGACCGGAGACGTCGGCCAGCAGCCGGGCCGCCGAGCGAACCGCAGTCAGATCGACCAAGGCGCCTGCAACCGGGTCCGGCGCCGTGAAGCGTTGGGGCACCACCACAGTGTGTCCGGCACCCATGCAGGCTTTAGCCAGGTGGTCTCGCCCCCATGCCGTGTACGGCGACTCCTCGACGTATACGGATGTACCGACGCCCGAAGGCGAGCCTGAGGGGAGGGGAGCACGGCTCGGGAGGTTGAGCAGGGCGTCGACGGCCGCGTCGAGGGCCGTGCTCGTCTGAGCCATGTTGCGTGCCCGGAAGTCCTGGAACCGCGACCGGCCCGGAGCTGGTGGCAGGGCCGGTGGTCCGAGCTTGGCCACCCGCACGACGCGGGTGGCCACGGCCTGGAGGAGAGGGTCGGGGAATTCGAGGTGGCTGCCGGCCTCGGTCATCGAGTAGGTCTGAAAGTCCGTGGTGAGCACGACGACGGGGATGCCGGAGGCGGCGGCGTATCCGATCTCCATGCAGACCCCGTCGTCGAGGCTCGGGCCGTGCAGGATGGCGATCATGGCGTCGAGGCGTCCGAGGCGGTCACGATCCAGCTCGAACAGGCGGCGTCCCTTGACCTCGGCGACGAGGTCCTCCTCGTCGGTGTCGCAGAACGGCAGGAAGACGCGATCTGGGCCGACCACCGAAGAAGGGATGGCGGTGCTGCGGCCGCTCCGGACTCAACCGGATGCGGTGTCCGCTGTACACCGCGCACGGTCGTCAATGAGCCGTTTCGGCCTCACGCTGACGCGAGCTGATGAGTCCAGGCACGTTAGCTGGTCCATCTCAGCTTCCCCCGACCTGCGGATTCGATTGGGCAAGCAAGATGTTGTCGTCAGGGCGGCGCGTTATTTGTCACTAGTAGTGCTTGGTCATGTTGGTGCGGGGTCTGGCATGTCGCGGTGACAGGTGGGGCAGTCGCCGGTCCAGATCACGAGGAGTATCTGCAGCTTGCGGACGACTCGGTAGAGGCTCAGGCCGACGCCGTCTCTTTCGGGGATCGGCTCAGTCGCTGCAGGGTGGGCCACAGCAGGCTGCGGTGGGGTGTCCACTGCCGGGTGGCGGTGGTGCGGTGCCGGGAGCGGGTGAGGGCATCAAAGCCCTCGGCGGCCTGGGCCAGGTTGAGCAGGTGGGCTCGGCGACAGATTCGAGGACGGCTGGGGAGACGCCGGCGAGGCGGCCGCGCTCCAGTTTGGCGTGGTACTCGACGCTCATGTCGGCGAGGGCGGCGACCTCGCTGCGGCAGCCCGCCGGGCACGCCCGCCGGCTGCCGGACGGCAGGCCGAGCGGGGCGGCTCAGGGTCGTAGCTGCGGCGGGTGTGTGCCTCCCACCACGGCCAGGTCCTCGAAGCGGATCTCCTCGCCGCAGGCGGCGCAGTCCGCTCGGGTATGCAGGACGGCACCGCATCGGTGCTGGAACTCCGCTGTGGCGAGGCCGTCCCGGCAGTATGTATCGCCCCACTCCTTGAGGGCGGCCAGCACGGGCAGCAGAGCCATGCCCGCCTCCGTGAGGATGTATTCGTCGCGCGGTGGATGCTCGCTGTAGCGGCGCCGCTCCACGACGCCTGCCGTCTCCAGCCGACGCAGCCGTGTGGACAGCAGTGTCCGAGAGAGCCCGACGGCGTCGGCGATCTCGGAGAAGCGCCGATTGCCGTACAACAGCTCGCGCACGATCGGCAGCGAATGGCGCTCCCCGACTACGGCTACCGCGTCGGTCACTGAACAGACGCGGGGTGTCGGTACAGATTCAGTACTCACTGTGCTAGATTAGCGTCATTAGTGAGTACAGTTTTTGTACTCACTCCGGTGCGACCGCCGGCCTCAACGGGGTCCGGCGCGGTCGTACGGCAGTCGAACTCGCACACGAGTGACAAGAGGCGAACGCCATGAGCAGCGAAGCCAACAAGCAGGTTGTCCTCGAGGCCATCGACGGCGCGACAGATCGCAAGAACCAGGTGCACCGCGTGATGGCACAGGGGGACTTCGTCGTGACTCACGCCACGACCACGCTCCCCGAAGGCGGTCAGGCCGCAGTCTTCGATCTCTGGCAGATCGCGGACGGTCAGATCACCGGCCACTGGGGTGACCACGAGGCGATCGTGGAACAGACGGCCAACGGTCACACCCAGGTTGACGGCGTCGCAGTCATCGACACGACCGCAGACACGGACGCCACGCGCAGGGTGGCGGAAGAGACGGTGCGCACGATTCTGGTCGACAACGACTTCTCCGACGTAGAGCACTATCTGGCGGGCGAGTCCTACATCCAGCACAATCCCCGCTTTGCCGACGGCGTCAGCGGACTGGGGGCCGCACTCGGTGAGTTGGCAAAGTCCGGCAAGTCCCTCAAATACTCGGACGTCCTGGACGTCGTCGCCGAGGGAGACTTCGCCTACCTCCGTTCGGTGGGCGTCTTCGCGGGCGCCGACTTCGTGTTCCACGACCTGTTCCGGGTGGCGGACGGGCGAGCCGTCGAGCACTGGGACGTCATGGTTGCGAGGTGAGACGAGGCGGCCGAGCCGCCCGTCCCCGTCAAGTACTGCCAGGCAACCACCGCACGGGAAGGGCGTGGTCTAGATGGCCTCCCAGACCGATTTGGCGTACGAAGTCTTCATTTCTGATCCGATCCCCACCAGCGTCACGGATCCCATTCCCAACGGAGAGCAGTTCTCCTGGTCGCCGATGTCGACCACGCTGATTTATGGGGAGAGGAACGCAGTACTGGTCGATCCCCCGCTGACGATCGACCAGGCCCGGAGGGTGGGTGACTGGGTCGAGCAGTCGGGCAAGAACCTCGAAACCATTTTCATCACGCACGGCCACGGTGACCATTGGTTCGGCGCCGGCCCTCTGGTCGAGCGCTTCCCCTGCGCCGCGGTGCTCGCCGGCGAGGACAGCATCCGTCTCATGCGACAGCAGAGCTCGGCGGAATTCAGAAAAGCCCAGTGGGACAACCTATTCCCCGGTCAGATCCCGCCGACCCCCGTGCTCGCACAGCCCGTACCACCGCAAGGATTTCTTCTGGAGGGCAACGTTCTGCGCTCCGTCGAAGTCGGTCACAGTGACACCGATGGCACCACCGTGCTTCACGTTCCCTCGATCGGGCTCGTCGTCGCCGGCGATGTTGTTTACAACGGCGTGCACGCGTACCTCTCCGAATCTGCGGACGGCGGGCGTGCAGAGTGGCTTCGGGCACTCGATGCGGTCGAACTGCTCGCGCCGCGCCATGTCGTCTCCGGGCACAAGAACAAGACGCTTTCGGACAGCCCGGACACCATCGAGGAAACTCGGCGGTACATCCGTGACGCGGACCGGCTCCTGAAGGAGACAACGAGCCGGCTCGAATTCTTCGATGCCGTGTGCTCCCTTCATCCCGAACGCCTCAACCGGGCGGTCGTGTGGCTCACGGCCACCGCGCTCATGGATGCGCAGAGCTGAGCCGGCGTTCAAAAACCAGCCCAGACAGCACCACCGTCCTGGGCTGCACCGCCCTAGTAGGGCTTGGTCAGGTCGGTGCTGGTGTGAGTATGCCGCGGTGACAGGTGGGGCAGACGCCGGTCCATGTTGCGAGGATGGTCTGTAGCTCGCGGACGACGCGGTAGAGGCTCAGGCCGGTGCCATGACTTCTGGGGCTCTGGCCAGTCGTTGGGCACGTAGGGAAACAGGTGGCCGAAGTCCCGCCCGACGCGGCGAAGCCAGCGCCGCTCAGAGGTGTATCCGGGCAGCGCCGACATGGCCGCGAGCGTGATCAGCTCGGCATCACTGAGCGTGGGCGTGATTCCGACGGCAGGCCGCCACGGCGCCAGCCACGGCGAAGCCTTCGATTCGTCGTCAATCCGAGCATAGAGTGCCGTTGCGAGGGTGCCCAGGTCGTTGGTCACACATCGACGTTGGACGCGCTGGTCTCATGTCCGCAGGTGATCCCTTGGACTCGTTCAGGGATCCGGGGCGGTGCCCGCTGCGGTGACTATGCGGCGCGGTCATTTCGCAGGGCCTGGGTAAGCCAGGGGTACACCGGGATCAGGTTCGGTACTACATGCCAGCCGTTGACGATCCACACCAGCCGCCAGTACCGGTCCACCCTGGGATCGTGCGCCTCTTCGAACCGTTGTGCCATCCAGTGCCGGAATTCCGTGTCAGGGGTGCGCGCGAACACCTCGGCGAAGCGGTGCACGAGTTCGTCGACGACGGGTGCGGCCCTGTTGCTGAGCGGGTCGATGCCCGACTTCCAAGCCTCGGCCACCTTCTGACGGGTGAACTCCATCAGCTCCTCGCCGGCATCGCGCTCGATGTCGAGCGGGCGCCCGGCGGCCTGGCGTACGGCCGTCCGGCGCATCCGGGCACGGAAATCCTCGTCGCCGACCAGCTCGGCGAGTTCCACCCACGCGGTGACCTGCTCGCCGGTCGGATCGTCGGGGAGGTCGGGAGTGGCAGCGCGAACCATGGCCACTGCGGCCGGGTCGGCATCCACTGTGCCGAAGGCGCCGTCCATGAAATCGTCGATCAGACGTCGGCGTTCCTCGCCGGACAACTGCGTGAGCCTGTGCATGAGCTTGGTCTCCTCGGGACTGGACCCGCGGCTGGCCACGACTCGCAGAACGCTCCGACGCAGTTGCAGCATCCGGATCTGGACGTCCATGGCGTCGGCGTGCGCCGCGGCGACTTCCGCCACCGAGAGCTCGCGGTCCAGCACCCGTTGAACCGTGGGCAGGTCCATGCCCAGCTCGCGCAGTGTGCGGACGAGTTCCAGACGAAGCAGTGCGTCGAGGTCGTAGAGCCGATAGCCGGCGGGACTACGGGTGGTCGGCGCCACCACCCCCGAATCGGAGTAGAACCGGATGGTCCTCACAGACAAGCCGGTCCGCCGGGAAAGCTCCCCGATCGAGTAGAGGGTCGTAACGTCCATGTCCCCCACTCTGCTGTCTCCAGTCGCTGGAGACTCAAGGCTATTCCCCAGCGGGGCCCCGACCGAGACGTCCTCCGAGTTGCTGAAGCATGAGTCGCGTGATCTCCGCTGACCGCACAGGATGAAACAGGCACGCTTGCACGCGCGGGGCGAGTGATGGCAGCGACATGCGACACCACTCGCTGGCGGCCTACGGCTACGAGCCCTTGGACTCAGTCATCTAGGAGCTCTCACTCTGTGCCGTCGATGCCCGATCGCTGCCGCTGTATGGACGAAGGTCGTGTCATTGGGGGAGCGATCGGCGGTTGCGCGGACTCAACGCGCGTACCGCATTCCCAATCGTGGACAGCTTGTCTTCCAGGTGCTTGGTGGGCCGCTCTTCGAGCATGACCCACTTCACCGCGTCAAGGTCAGCCATGTACTGCGCAGTCTCCACCTCGCCCTCAGGACCGTTTGCGTCCACCGTGAAGGTGTAGACGCGGGGCAAGCTAGCGTTCTGGAACCGCTGCCGGTTGTCGAAAAGGAGGACCGGGACGAGTGTCGGTGAACGGGGCGGGCCACCACCGGACCGCCCGAGTGGTTCAGTGATCAGCGCGGGGTGTGGGCGACAAGGGCAGCGAGGAATCCGGCCACGGCTTCGGTTGGAGTGTGGTGACCGAACTCCTGGACCCACGCCTCTCCTTCGGTGGGCTGTACCCGGACCTGCCAGACGGTTCCGCGCTTCCAAGCGGTGGCGTCCTCGGGGAGCCAGCCAACGTAGACGTGGCCGTCCGGGCTGTTCGCGTGGACGTTGGCCTCCGGGGTGTCGACGATCGACCAGCCGAGAGCGCCCAGGAGGTCGAGCACCGGACCCGCGCAGTGGTTGGAGGAGAGCCAGTGGCGATCTTCCACGGCGGGGCGGACGACGGCGGGGAGGAGGGCGGCGGAGGTGGTCATGGTTGGACGATCCCTTCGTTGACCTGCGGTTTTCCCGACACCCGTACGTTGACATGCGGTGTGCCGAAGTGCGTAGTCGTTTCCCGGCGGTGACGTCTGCCGTGGGCGAACTCGCGACGGTCAGCAGCGGGGCGGCCGGGGAATGGATCGGCTGACGCGGTTGTCGTACCTGGGTTGCGGCGACGGGCCGCACAGCATCGACGGGGGAGCAGGGTTGGCAGAGGCGAGCAGACACCGGGACGGAGCCGGGCTGGAGCGCAAGGTCCGCGCTGCCGGGCGGCCGTGGACCGTGGGAGACATCGCGATGGTTGCCGAGGGCCAGTGGGGCGTCGGCGCGCAGCCCGACCGGTGGCCGGACGAGGACATGGTGGTGGAGCGCCGGGTCGCGGAAGGCCGGCCCGTCGAGCTGACGCTGGAGGAGCTGGCTCGCGTGGTGGGCCCCCGTACCGAGGACGCCCACCGCGACGAGGACCTCGCCTGAGTGTTCAGCGACGCGGCCGCGCAGCGGGCGCCGACGGCCCGAAGATGGCCGAAGGCGCGGGCGGGTCGGGCACCTGGCCCGGGGCGTTGGGCGCGTGCCCGGAGCGGGCGACAGCGGCCTGAGTCAGGCGAACCGCCGGGGCCCGGTCTGGGGGCGCGGCGGCTTCACGAGCCTCGACCACGCGCCTGATCGCCTGCAGGTACGTACGGCTCTCCGCGTGGGCGACGCGGAGGTCGACTGCCGAGTGGGTGATCCGGTCCAGTTCGTAGAAGTCCGGCACGTACCCGGGACGGGTCAGGGCGTGCAGACGGTCCTGGTTGTCCCTTCGCAGCGAAGTTATCTTGAGTCTCTGAAAAGATGTCAGTTATGTACGCGAGTGAGGTAGTTCTGCACTTGCCTTAACGGTATTCCGCCGCAGTCAGTTCGACGGATGCAAAGCAACCAGCCGGAATCACAAAATACGCGCATCCGACTAGCCTGGAAGGGGGGCGAGTTGACGCCATCGCATCGTGGCCTGCGATGCAGGTGTGTCATTGCGCCCGGCGGGGGTCACCCGCGAGGGGGACCGGCTGCCGCTATGCCTGCTCTCGCGACAGGCGGATGGGCGAGCCCACCCGTAGGGGGCATCGGCTCCTGTCCATTTCGCGCCGTTCCGCGAAGGGGGGCCATCGGCGCGGACAGGGAAGCCTGTCAGTGCCCCAGCGTACGGTCGGTCAGCACGCCGTCCATCGGGACGAAGCCACGGCTCGGCGACCGTCGACTGTCAGTGGGTGCGGGTACAGTGCCCCCGCGCATTTCCGAGGAAGCGGATTCTGCCCACTTCACTGGGTGAACACCCGGCAAATCCCTCCAAAAACAACCGCTCGGGTGTGCCGTCCCTCACCCTCCACGGCATGTGATGTCCGTCACTCTAAGGGTAAAAAAGGGGTGCCGACCTGGGCTGTTACCGGATGAGCAAGATTAAACTGCGCAGATCAACATGCGGCCACACGATGCACAACCACCACGACGCAAGGCAAGATGGGGGCATCGCCGCACCCGAGTGTGATCGTCGCCACAAAGGCGGCCATTGTCTTGCGTACGCGGCGGTAACCGCATTCGGAAATGCGGAAGGCCCCACCCGTCGCCCGCGAAGCTCCAGGTGAGGCCCTCCCTCAGCACTCCGCCTGCAGCGCGGCCCCGACCGTTAGGTCGGGGCTTCTCGCGTTACAGCGGCCCGTAGTCCCGCACGATCTTGTAGACCGTGAAGACGACTGGCCCCAGCCAGCGGACCGCCCGTCGGTGCGGCGGAATCCGCTTGCTGCAGCAGCGACAGTGCCCCTCAGGCTTCTTGTCGTTCTCGGCCATCGGGATCTATCACCCCATTCCGTGGGACCTACGGATTTCGCAGGTCCGGTGGGTGGGTCCACATCCTTCGTGGACTCCGCGGGAGGCACGAGTGTTCGCGAACCCCAGGGGTGACTGATTGCAGAGCAGAGTACCCGCACGGTGCGGAATCCGTGGGGCCGTCAACTTCCCCTCGGCGCAAGGCGAGCGAGGCACTGCGTGCCGCGACGGACGGCTGCACGGGGCATGCATCCGCAACTATGCGCGATCACGGCACTCTTACCTGCGGCTCCCTCTGGGCGTACGTCCGGAACGGAGTGCCAGTTCCCCTCAAGGGAGTCGCCTATCTCACACAGGAATGCCAGGTTCTAGGTGAACCGTCAGGCCTGAACGACCGTATTAGTATGACTAGTTGGGCTCTGTGGTTACGAAGCAACGGCACCGACGCGGGTACGAGGCGCCTGCCGAGCCCGGTGCCACAGCTACAGGTCATGCTGACGGACGGCCGCCCGGGGGAGTTCGGCGAGAACGGCGTTCTCCGCGTCGGTGAAGCGCTGGATCTGGTCGCCGGTCTCGTCCTCCAAGTGGTTCCAACCCTCCATGTCGGGGGGCTCGTAATGGGTACGGACTCAGGCACCAGCCTGTACTCATGTCGTCGTACACCGCCCGCACGTACGTCTGGACCGTCTTCTGGAAGTCGGTGGTGGCCGGCGCGAGGGACGGCACCGTCAGCCGGATGTGCGCGACAGTGTTGTCCAGGGCCGCCATGTCCTCGGTCATCCCGTCGTACAGCACATCTCGGGTGCTGTCGTGCAGCTCGTGGCGTGTGCGGGTACTCGCGTCCTGAGAGTCGTTACTCCTCGCCTATCGGCGAGGAGTTCTGCCGCCAGCCTCTGTCGCGCCCTGCGGCGCAGTCCGGGCGATCGTCCCGTCCGTCGTATTATCCGGGTCGCCCCGACGTCCGGGGTTGTCATGGAGCCCTTTGGGGGCGTGCTGTGGCGAGCAACTGGACGCGTCGGAGTGGCATTTCGGGCGATCAGTTTGTCGCATCGTGCGCGGAACGGGGGAAAGGGAATTTCCGTTCCTGCAGATCACCGAGGAGCGGGCGGACTTCCCGTTCTTCACCGGCTGGGGGGCCGCCGGCGTCTCCAGCTCGTCCAGCAGCCGCTCCAGTTCCGTCCAGGAACGCGCCCGCTGCCGGACGTACACGCGGGCTGTCGAGGAACAGTGCGTGGCAGTGCTGGGTGATGGTCTGCAGGGCGTGCGCCCACGCGGTCGTGTTCTGGCTGGTCAGGACGGGTCTGCGGTGGTATTCCTGAGTGGCGGCTTGATGCCGCAGTCGCTGTATAGAGCGGCCTGCTTGGGGGTGAGCGGGGTGGTCTGGATTAGTTGTCCGGCGAGTCGGTGTTGTGCGGCCGAGGCCCTGGGTCGCCGGGCTCCCACCTCCGCGACGCCTTGCGTGTGCGGGAACGGCCGCATGGAGGATGGTTCAGGTGCTGTGTCCGAGGCGCAGCTAGCCTGGATGTGAAGGATGGGGGGCCATGTCTGCTTGGGACGCCGTGGCGGCCTTGAGTTCGGTGACTAGTACCGGAATCGTGGCCATAGCCGCTCTATATGCCGTGCGCCAAGTCCAAGAGGCCAAACGGACGCGGGCCTTGACAGCTCTCGTGGCTCTGCACCAGGAATACCAGAGCGCTGAGCTCAGTCGCGTACGGCGTCGGCTGAAGGCCAACGAGCTTGGCGATCTGACGCAACTCGGCGTGTCTGACAAGGAAGGGTTAGACAACCTCCTCCAGAAGTTGGAGCTGCTGGCGGTACTGACTAATCGCGGGCTGCTCGAAGTTGAAGACGTTGTAGCCCTGTTTCCTGGGGTCCCGACGACCTTCGCGTTGACGCGTCCGTATGTCGACCTGCATCGCGGTTCTAGGCCGCGGTACGCCATTCAGACGGAAGAGCTGGTGGGTCGGTATCCCTGAGTGCGTCGGGTTGGTGATGGGAGGATTGGGACCCGGTCTGAGGGATCGGGTGGCCTCTGGCGCTCTGGTGGAATCGCAGCCCGCCGGCCTCGACAGCCTCGAGAGCCCTGACCTGGCGATCCCTCGCGATGGCCCAGCCGTCGTCCCGACCCGAACTCTCCTTCTGGTGCAGCTCGTGGAACCTCGTCGTCGAGCGCTGGGCGGCATCGGGCTCGGGCAGAAGACGGCGGTAAGCGGAGATGGACTCGACGAGCTGGTCGTAGGCCCGATCCTGCCGGGTAAGAAGGTCTCCGAGCATCGGGACTGGGGTCCGCAGCAGCGCGTATGAGACGCCTGCACCGCCGAGTTCACCGTGTCCGATGGGTTCGAGCAGCCTGAGAGCGTCCTGGGCTGTGTGCGTTACTCGGCCGTGTAGGTCGTCAAGCTCGTACGCGGCCCCGATCACCTGCGTCGCGGTCCGGTGCAGTGGCTCAGCTGGCTGGTGCGTGATGTTGAGCGTGCTGACGTCCGAGACGCCGAGCATCTCGGCAATTCAGTCAGCCCTCGGGAGCAATCTCCACATCCTCCTCCGCTGAGCCTTTTTACCCCTCACTCCGAGCTGGCCAGATGAAGGGCTAGGACGGCGTGGACCAGGGCCCAGCGACCCCAGCAGGGGTACGGCTAGTCCCACCGGCACCCCGGCATCCTCCCGCTACCGGTACTGGCGGCAGAGATCCCGAAGGCGCACGGTGACGGCATTCGAGTACTGGGGGCGCCGACCGTCGTGGACCGGATCGCGCAGACGAGGTTCCACACCGGCTCCTGCGGATGTCGGACGGACCGGTCGGCGCCGATCAACCCTGGGCGATCTGTTCGAGGCACCGCCAGAGCTGAGCGCCAACCGGCACGGAGGTTGTGCCGGAACCCGTCCTCGCGAACAAAGGCAGATCGAGAGTATTTGAGACGCTGGGGTATGAGGATGAGACTGTTGAGCATGGAGAGTATCGATTGCCGAGACGTAGCGTGGTCTACCGAGAGGGGGCGTCCCTCCGTGAAGATCGTGACAAGGACGTATGACCATGAGCAAGATCTGGTTCATCACCGGGGCGTCCCGTGGCCTGGGCCGTCACTTCGTCCAAGCCGCAGTCGCCCAGGGCGACAAGGTCGTCGCGACCGCCCGGAACATCGACGGCGTCAAGGACCTGGCCGTCAAGCACGGAGACGCCGTGCTTCCGCTGCAGCTCGACGTGACCGACCGAACTGCGGCCGTCAGTGCCGTGCAGGAGGCGACCGCGCACTTCGGCCGACTCGACGTGGTCGTCAACAACGCCGGCTTCGGCTTGTTCGGTGCGATCGAGGAGATCACCGAGCAGCAGGCCCGCGACCAGATCGAGGTCAACTACCTCGGCGTGCTCTGGGTCACTCAGGCAGTGCTCCCGTAGATGCGCACCCAGGGCTCGGCCACATCATCCAGGTGTCGTCTCCCTTCGGCGTAGCGGCGTTCCCGCTGTTCGGCGGCCACCACGCCGCCAAGTGGGCCCTGGAGGGCTTCACCGAGTCGCTGGCCCAGGAAGTCGGCCCGCTCGGCATCAACGTCACGCTGGTCGAGCCCGGCGCCTACACCACCGAGTGGGCCGGTCCCTCGCTGGCCGCCGCCGAGATGATCCCCGCCTACGACCCCGCCCGCATCGCAAGCCAGGAGTTCGCCAAGACCATCGTCCCTGGCGACCCAGCCGCGGCCGCTCGGGGCCTCGTCGAGGTCGCCAACGCCGAGAACCCGCCGCTGCGCGTCTTTCTCGGCACCGCCGGCCTCGAGTGGCTCCCCGCGATCTACGCCGACCGCATCAAGACCTGGGACGAGTGGGCCGACCTCTCCCGCCGCGCCCTGAAGTAACCCTCACCCCCGACGTGGGCACACCTCGTACACGCTGGGCGGTAAAGGCGCGGAGCAGCGTGGCGCCGCGGGACCTTACTGCGGTGTCACACTGCAAGGAGGGACGTGAGTCTCACACAGTGAGAGCACCGATACTGATATGCCGCGTCTACATGTTTCTGCATCTCACACAAGGTGCGGAATCCTACCTTGGCCAGATAGCGTGACCAAATGGATGTACTTGCCGACGTTCTGGCGTCAACCGGGTTCACGGGAGCACTCCTCGCACAGCTTCGTTCCAACGGATCGCAGTGGGGGTGCGAACTCGACCAGGGGAGCATCGCCGGATTCCATCTGATCGTCGACGGCGCATGCTGGCTCCAGACTGCGAACATGGCACCGATCCAGCTGGTGTCCGGTGACGTGGTGCTGCTCCCCAGGGGCACCCCGCACCAGCTCCTGGGCAGCCCAGGCACTGAGACCCGCCCCTACTCGGAGATCGCAGCTGAGAACCCCCCAGGCCGCGCAGGCGTCGTGGACATGGGCGGTGATGGCCCGCAGGTCCGCGTGGTGTGCGGAAAATTCCAGTACGCGACGTCCACGGACCGCCATCCGGTGCTGTCGGTACTGCCTGAGGTGGTGCACGTGCCCGGCATGGCAGCGGACCCCCAGCTCCAGAGCGTCGTCCGGCTCCTCGCCGCGGAGGCCACCAACGGTCAGCCGGGATCCCGAGCGGTCGCCACCCGGCTCACAGAAGTGCTGTTCATACTGACCGTTCGCAACTGGCTGGAGC
The DNA here is from genome assembly GCF_040681075.1 of Streptomyces sp. NPDC051907. Lineage (NCBI taxonomy): Bacteria > Bacillati > Actinomycetota > Actinomycetes > Kitasatosporales > Streptomycetaceae > Streptomyces > Streptomyces sp. NPDC051907. Next base: position 50,510 of record NZ_JBFAYB010000062.1, read on the forward strand.
GCGCCGACGACGAGGACTTGGGCCCGTCATGGCTGACCGCTCTACGCGACCCCGATATCGGCGCCGCACTGTCGCTGATGCACGAGCAGCCGCAGGAAGACTGGACCGTCGACAGCCTCGCCCGCACTGTGGCCATGTCCCGACCCACATTCGCCCGCCGCTTCAAGTCCACCGTCGGCGCCAGCCCCCTCGCCTACCTCTCCCGGGTGCGCCTTGACCAGGCCGCCCGCCAGCTGCGTGACACCAACGACTCACTCGGCATCATCGCCCGCAATGTCGGCTACGCCTCCGAGTACGCCTTCTCCCGGGCCTTCACCCGCGAACTGGGTGTCCCGCCAAGCCGCTACCGCCGCACAGTCGGCGTCGAAGCCTGACCCTGTGGGACTGTAATCGATCAAGCACACCCTCAGAACTTCGACCGAGACCGCAGCCCACGGCAGGTCCTCGAGGAGCTGGCCACTCGTCTGCATCGCACATCCGTTCAGCGGCTCCTTGACGACGCCGACCTGATTCCCGGCGAAGTCCAGAGCCAGCAGCCGGGCCTCCTCCAGATTCTCGGTTCCGTGGTGACGGCCCATGCTCATCGTGAACTGCAACCCCAGGCAGCGGCCCTGCTAGCGCCGCCAGGAGGGAAGGCACGTCCAGGTCGACGAGGTCGACTTCGTACGGATCTCGGCCTACGGTCCTGGGCGCACCACGGTTTCGCGGCAGCGCCGCACTGCGGCCGACGTGCTGGACAGGGCCAACGGGTGTACCCCGGGCCCGGCGGGCGACTGGATTGGATGAGACAGCGGCTGGCTTCATGTAGGGTCTCGCCGCTCATGGCGCAGGCTGTGCCCGCCGATCAGCAGTTCTTCCGCTGTCTCGGGTCGATGGCGCAACTGCTCAGTCTCACGAGCGTGGCAATTCCTCGCGGTGCCGACCGAACGGTGACTGAGCGCGGTGGAGGGTTCTGACCGTTGTTCCGGATGTTGTTGGTGATCTTCGGCGCTGGCGCGGGCGGGTTCCAGGAGTCCCTGGTCTGCCGTCGCTGCCGACAAGATCACCAACAGCATATCGGAAGAGGCGACCTGAGGCCGCGGAGGTCCCGATACCGAGGGTGTCAGCGTCTCCTCGGGCGGCCCGGGTAGGAACCGGCCGGGCGCAGTCGGACGCCGTTCTTGAGGAATGCGAGCCGGACGGTGGCGAGGCTGACTCCTTCGCGGTCGCCTATGCCCTGGAGGGACAGGTGGTCCTGTTCGTACCAGGCGCGCCATGTCCCCAGGCGGGTGTTGGTGTGCTGGGTACGGCGGAACCGGGGCGGGTTCCAGTCGACGGGGTGCCGGGACAGCAGGCAGACGACGTGGGCCGTGGTGGTGTCCAGGGTGCGCGCGAGGCGGGCGATGGAGAAGTCGCCGCCGGGCACGGCCTGGTGGAGCTGGGTGACGGTGATGCTGTCCGGGTCGGGCCCGGGGAGTACGAGGTGGTGTAGGGCTCGGGCGGGGAGCCGGGGTGTCCACTGGAGGGGTTCGGTGATGCCGTGCTCGTCGAGGAGCGCGTGCGCGGTGTGGGTGAGCAGGTCGGCTTCGGCGGGCA
>NZ_JBFAYB010000063.1:0-51775 GCF_040681075.1 Streptomyces sp. NPDC051907
CGCCGCCGCCGCGAGCGACGCGCGGGCGTGGGGGCCCGGGCGGCGGGGCCCCGGGGGGGGGGGGGGGGGGGCCCCGCGCGGGCGGCCCGGGGCCCCCGGGGGGGCCCCCCCCGGGGCGCCCCACCTCGTGAACTGCTCCGCCGGATCGCCGGTGTACGACCACGGCGTCAGCGCCGCCCGCGTCCCCAGCACCTCGAACAGGTGCCGCGCCTCCTCGGCGAGGCCCGCGTAGCAGGCCGCATGGGTCAGATAGTTGAGCTCGCCGACCTCCTGCGGCGCCGCGGGACCCGGCGGGCGGCCGACGATCCAGCGGTCCCAGGTCCGCCGTACCTCCGTCACCGCCAGCTCGTGGTGCCAGTGCCGGCCGAAGTCCCGCACCGGCGCCCGCCCCAGCGGGCCCTCGGTGGAGTACCGGTACTCCTCCACCCGCGCGATCTGCACCAGCACCGGCATCGGCGACCCGGGCGGCGCCGCGCCCGCCGCGTCGCGCGCGAAGTCGTACATCGTGCCGTGCGTGCCGTGCCAGCGCGCCGAGTAGTAGCGCAGCAGCTGCACATGGCCCTCGATGTTGTACGGGTCGCGCCGGCGCAGCTCGTCCCACCAGCGGCGCAGCTCGCGCCGTGAGATCCCGTCCTCGTACAGCCGGGCCAGCGTCAGCAGCGACACCCACGGCATCGGGTCGCGGGGGCCCGCGTCGGCCGCGCCGAGGCAGAGCAGCACGGTCGCGTCCAGGCGCGCGCGGTCCACGGCCGTGCCGCGGCCTGCCTCGATCGCCTGGTGGAAGACGCGTACGACCTCCGTCGCCGCGCGCAGCGCCGCCGCGTCCGGGCTGGCCGGCTCCGCCGCCCGCCAGTTCTCGGCCGTCGACGAGCCGGCCGCCGCGTGCGAGAGCAGCCGCAGCCGGTGGGTGCGCAGCGCCCAGTCGTCGCCGGTGGCGTGGAGCAGGTCCCGTACGCCCTGCCAGCGGCCGATGACGATGTCGTTCAGCGCGTCGGCGAGCGGCTGGTCCCCGAAGGCGGGGTCGAAGTCGGGGGCGAACCGGCGAGGCGGGCGGGGCACTCGGGGAAGGCGGGGGACGCGGGGAGTGCGGGAGGGGCGTTCGGCGGCCATCCTCTTCTCTCCCGTCCTCAGAAGTCCGTGGCCAGCGCCCGGTCGGCGTAGTCCGGTTTCTCGGAGGCAGAGTTGACGTACCCGCCCTGCGCCTCCATGACGCGCCGGGCGTCCAGCCGGGAGGGACGGTAGTACGAACTGCCCTGCCGCCAGTAGCGGATCATGGGAACGAGTCCCGCGGCGAGCCCGCCGAGTCCGAGCGCGATCGAGGCGCCGCTCAGCTCGCCCAGCGCCTCGATGAAGATCCAGAGCATGAACAGCGCGCCGAGCAGCGGCCAGGCCCCGCCGAGGACGAAGTCGCGCACCGAGGTCAGCAGCGTCTTGCGGTACGCGACGACGGCGGCGATGCCCGCGAGCCCGTAGTACAGCGAGATCTGCAGGCCCATCGCGGCGACGGCGGCGCTCAGGACGGCGCCGACCGAGCCGAGCGCGTGGGAGGCGACGAACATGGCCAGCGCCACCGCGCCGACGACGGCGATGGCGACCCAGGGGGTGTTCCAGCGCCGGTGCACCGTGCCGAGCGCGGCCGGCATCGTGTGGTCGCGGCCCATCGCGAACAGCGAGCGGGTGACCTGGATCAGCGTGGTCTCCAAGGTCGCGACGGTGGACAGCATCACGGCCAGGACCAGCAGCTTCCCGCCCACGCCGGGCCAGACGGCGTCGCCGAGCGCGCTCAGGACGTTCGAGCCGCCCGCCTGGATCTGCTCGGAGCTCAGGACGACGTTGACGGCGATGGTGAAGGCCTCGAAGAGGAGGAAGGCGACCCCGAGCCCGACGAGCGCGGCGAGCCCGGCGGTGCGGCGGCTGTCGCGGGTCTCCTCGCTGAGGTTGCTGGTGACGTCCCAGCCCCAGTAGTAGAAGGTGGCGATCAGCGCGCCGGAGGCGAAGCCGGCCGCTCCGTCGAAGTGGGAGAAGCCCAGCCAGGACCAGTCGAAGGCGGTCCCGGCGCCCGTGTGCGTCAGCGCGGCGATCACGAACGCGACGAGGATCGCCACCTCGACCCCGGTCATCAGCAGCTGCGCGCGCACGGTCAGCCGGGCGCCGCCCGCCACGACCAGCAGCATCGCCAGGAACCAGGCCGCGCCCACGGCGGTGGCCAGGGCGGTGTTCTCGGCGAGCGCCGGGTCGAGGACGGCGAGGGTCATCGCGCCCGCCGGCAGCGAGCCGGCCACCATGAAGATCGTCGCGGAGACGACCAGCGCCCAGCCGGAGAGGAAGCCGAGGAAGGGGTGGAGGGTGCGGCCCACCCAGGAGTAGCTAGCTCCGGCGTTGACGTCGATCCGGCCGAGCCTGCCGAAGGCGAGGACGATGCCGAGCATGGGGATCGCGCTGTAGAGCAGCGCGGCCGGTCCGGCGAGGCCGACGGTCGCGGCGAGTACGGCGGTGGTGGCGGCGATCGAGTACGCGGGGGCGCTGCCCGCGACGGCCATCACGATCGTGTCGAACGTCCCGAGGACATTGGGCCGGAGCCCTCTGCCGGAGCTGCTGCGCATGGAATTTCTCCGAGCCCTGTGCTGACTGCGCTTGTGCTGACTGTCCTGGTGCCGAAGGTCCTTGTGCCGTACGGCATGTGACGAAGTGTCAGATATGACGCGCCCGCCCCGGAGGGAGAGCCTCCGTAATGGGAGAACGTGCGCATCGTAGTCGGATGTGTGCGTGCAGGTGAGGGGGGTGGGGGCGGCCGAGACCGGGGCGATACCCGCGCGATATCCCGAGCGCGCCGGACCCGCGTCGGCATAGAGTCGGTGCATGGCTGCAGAGACGACGGACGCCGGAACGGTACGGGTCGACGCCTGGATCTGGTCCGTACGGCTCACCAAGACCCGCTCCCAGGCCGCGTCGGCCTGCCGGGCAGGTCATGTCCGGGTCAACGGCGAACGCGTCAAGCCGGCCCACGCCCTGCGCACGGGCGACGAGGTGCGCGTCTTCACCTCGGGCCGCGAGCGCCTCGTTGTCGTCTCGAAGATCGTCCGCAAGAGGGTCGGCCCGCCGGTCGCCGTCCAGTGCTACGTGGACAACAGCCCGCCGCCCCCGCCGCGGGAGTTCGTCGCCCCGGCGGCGATCAGGGACCGCGGCGCGGGCCGTCCGACCAAGCGCGACCGCAGGGAGCTGGACCGCCTGCACAGCAGCGGGTACGGCGGGAGCGCGGAGCAAGGGCGCTGACGCCGCGCTGAGCCCTGCCATGAACTCGTTGCAGGCGGGCGCGCCCCTCTCGGCGCTGCCCGTGCCGGCGACCGTCAGGAAGTTCGTCGGGCTCGGCGGAGCGGTCGTGTCGCAGGGCTCTCGTCAGGCCCGCGTCAGCCGTCCGTAGGGCGCCCCGGGGAGGCGATGGCCCGCGCTCCCGTCACCTCCCGGCGCAGCGGGCCCAGCACCCCCTGCTCGTCCCCCTCCAACTCCGCCCGCACCTCCACCAGGACCTCGCTGGAGCGCAGGCCCTCGGCCAGCTCCCTCAGCTGCCGCTCGATCGCGGCCGCCTCGGCCCGCGTCGGAGGCTCCGCGCCGTGGTCGACGCGCACCCGCGCCGCCGTCGTCGCGTCCACGATGCGCTCCACCGCCACGACCAGCGGCCACCAGGCCGCGGCCCGCGCGCCGGTCGGCGGCGGCTCGGTCAGGGCGCGCTGGAACTCCGAGCGCACGGACGACAGGTCCCGGTAGAGGCGGCGCCGGGTGCGCAGCCGTTCCGCGTGGTCGGTCCGGCCTGGCTGCCCCTCCTGGCCTGCCTGCCCCTCCTGGCTCGCCTGGCCGGGCAGGTCGCCGAAGGCGCTCGCCACGTACCGCGCGGCGTCCTCCACCGCGTCCGCCAGCCGGTCGCCGATCCGGGTGTGCCAGCTCTCCGGCCAGAGCAGATAGCCCGCCACCAGCGCGATGGCGCAGCCGACGAGACTGTCCACGAGCCGCGGCAGGACGAGGTCGAAGCCCTGGTGGTTCAGCACGTCGGACAGCAGCAGGATCACGGGCGTGATCGCCGCCGTCTGGAACGCGTACCCCTTCGCCGTGAACGCGGGGATCAGCGCGGCGAGTACCGCCATCACCGGCACGTCCCACCAGCCGCGCGGCACCTGCGAGAGCACCGCGGCGGCGACCAGCAGCCCCGCGGCCGTGCCGAGCGCGCGCAGCACGGCGCGGGAGAAGACCGAGCCGAAGTCTGGCTTCATGACGAAGGTGACGGTCAGCGCGACCCAGTACGAACGCGGCACCACCACCAGCGACACCAGCGCCTGCGCGAGGCCGATGCAGAGCGCGAGCCGCAGTCCGTACCGCCAGGACGGCTCGGAGAGCAGCACATTGCGCGTCGCCCGGCGGACCCGGATGCCCAGGGCGGCGGGCCGGCCCAGCCGGTCGTCCACGTTGTACGGATCGGGGTCGGTCTCGTGCACCACGGCCGCCGCGTTCCGCAGCGCGGCGTTGACGGCCCGGTCGGCGGGGCCCTCCGGCTCGGGCAGCGCGAGCTCGGGCGGCTGGGTGCGGCCCTCGGCGACGGCGTCCGCCAGGTCCCGTACGGCGGCGGCGATCTCGGGCCGCCGGGAGGCCCGGCCGTGCCGGTGGGCCGCGGGGGCGGCCTCGACCAGCGGGATGAGGACGTTGAGCTGGGCGAGCAGCCGCACCATCGGGCCGCGCCGCCCCTGGTCGCGGGCCCTTCGGGCCAGGATCAGGTCGTACGAGGTGTTGAGCGCGTCGGTGACCGTCTGGCGCCGGTCGTCGTACGCGGACGTGCCCGCCGCCGCCAGCAGGTCGGCGACGCTGCGGTACGCCCCGGCGACGGCGGCCCGCTCGGGCTCCCGGCGCCGGAACGGCCAGGCCAGCAGCGACAGCACGAGGACGAACAGCCCGCCCAGCGACAGCAGCAGCGGGGCCTTCCACCACGGCCCGGGCATCTCAAGCCCCGCGCCCACCACGGCGTTGAGCAGGAGCAGCAGCCCGGCCACGGACGCCACCGCGCCGATCGAGGAGATCATCCCGGAGACCAGCGCGACGAGGGTCAGCACGCCGACGGCGGCCCAGCCCTCGCCGTACACCAGGGTGCCGAGCGTGACCCCGATCGCACCGAAGAGCTGCGGGACGGCGATGGTGAAGACCCGCATCCGGTAGGCGTCGGCGGTGTCGCTGATGACGCCCGACAGCGCGCCCATCGACACCAGCGCGCCGTACGCGGGCTGCCCGACGGCCATTCCGACCGCGAGCGGCGCGGCGAGGCCCACGGAGGCCCGGACACAGGCCGCCCACGGCACGGGCGCGGCCTGCGGCCGCAGGCTCTTGAGCAGCCACTCGGGTGGGGACAGGCGTCCTGCTCGGGTCTCCATGCCCCCACACATGCCTTACGGGGGGCGGCCGGGGCAAATCGCGGCGGGTGGCGGGTGGAGGGTGGTTGGTGGTCGGTGGCGGGTAGCGGGTGCCCGGCGGTCGGCGGTCGGCGGCCAGCGGTCGGCGCTTGGCGCCCGGCGGTCACCGGTCGGCGGTCAGGTGCCAGGACCAGCGTCAGTCGCCAGGGCCAGCGGTCGGCGGTCAGCGTTGGCGGTCGGCGCCCGGCACCCGGTGGTCAGCGTCAGCTGCCAGGGCCAGCAGCAGGGGCCAGCTGCCAGGGCCAGCAGTCGACGGTCAGAGGCCAGGGCTAGCAGTCAGGGCCAGCGGTCAGCGGCCAGCGTCAAGCTGCCAGGGCCAGCGGTCGGCGCTTGGCGTCCGGCGGTCAGGGGCCGGCGGGCAGGGCCAGCGTTTGGCGGTCCGCGGTCAGCGTCGGCGGTCGGCGCTTGGCGCCCGGCGGTCAGCGGAAGCAGTCAGGCCCAGCGGCCAGGGCCCGCACCAGGGCCAACGGCCAGCGGTCTGCGCTCGGTACCCGGCGGTCAGCGTCAGCCGCCAGCGCCAGCGTCAGCGGTCGTCGTGCAGTTCCAGCTCGACCAGGAGCGAGCGGTGGTCGGTGTTCTCCAAGTCGAGGAAGCGCGCCTCGACGACCGAGAAGTCCTTGCTGATCAGCACATGGTCGATCTGCGTGCCCAGCGGCCGCGGCATCGACGTCGGCCAGGACGGGGTGCGGGACGCCCCCGCGAGCGCCGCGCTGTCGTGCAGGGACCCCGCCTCCAGGACCCGGCGGAACGCCGCATGGTCCTGGGAGGCGTTGAAGTCGCCGGCGAGCAGGGTCGTCTGGCCCTTCACCCCGGCGGCGTACGCGCGGACCATGCTGAGCTCCCGCCGCCACTTCTTCACCCCGCGCGGGATCGGCGGCAGCGGGTGCGCGAGCTGGAGGTTCACGGTGCGGTCGCCCCCGAGGTCGGCGACCGAGCCCGGCATGGCGAAGGTGGCGGCGATGCCGGGGGCGGGGCGCAGGGGGCGCTTGCTGAGGATGGCCGAGCCGGAGGCGGCGTAGCCCTCGATGACGTTGCGGTACGGATAGTCGGCCCGGGACACCCGCGCGGAGAGCGCCTTCGAGCAGGTGTACTCGCACTCCTGGACGAAGACCAGGTCGGGCTGCTCGCGCTGGAGCACCTCGATCAGGCCCTCGGTCGCCTGGCCGAACTCCACGTTCGAGGTCAGCACCGTGAGCGTGGCGACGACCGGTCCCGGCGGGTCGTCGGCGAGCCCAGTGTCGTACGGCCTGACGAACCAGCCCGTGACCGCGAGCACGACGACCGACCAGACCATGCCCGTGCGCCAGCGGGCGAGGAGGGCGAAGAGCAGGGCCGCCCCGGCGGGCGCGAGGAGCCACGGCAGGAACGCGAGCAGCTGCGGGAGGGGCGTGGAGCCGTCGACGCCCGCCGTGCGACAGCCGACGACCACGGTCGGCACGAGCAGCAGGAGGCCGGCCAGCCAAGCTGCCGTACGGCGGCCTCTGGAAGGGGAGACGGGCGGCTCCTGGGCGTCGGCCGATGCCGCGCCCGACGCCGTGAGGGCGCTGTCCAAACCGGCCTCCGTGCCGCGCTGACGTTGCTCTGGGTGCTGTCCAGAGAGAGGACGTCAGTTTCGGCGACTTTGTTGCTTCTGTCGCGTCAATTGCGGGGCATAGGGGCGCAGACCCGAGATCAACGTCTCCAGGCCGAAGGTGAATTCGGCCTCGTGGTCGATCACCGCCAGGATCGGCGCGACCTTGGCGACCGAGGGGAAGCCGGACCCGGCCAGCTTGGCCTCGAGCTCCCGCGCGTCCGTCTCCTCCTGGCCGGCGAACTCGGACGCGGGGTGGAACTCCCTGAGCAGCGAGCCGACTTGGAAGGCGATGACCAGCCGCAGCACATGCACGGCCGTGGTCTCGTCGAAGCCGTCGTTGAGCAGGACGGACAGGGAGCAGTCGATGGGCGCGAGGATGGTGGGCGAGCTGAGCTGGCGGGTCAGGACGAGTTCGCAGGCGCGCGGGTGGCGCAGCGAGGTCTGGCGGAAGGCGTGCGCGATATTGCGGATGCCCGCCTCCCAGCCGCCGTCGAAACGCCTCGGCAGCGCCATGTCGGCCGTGATGAACTCGGCGACCCCCTCGATGATGTCGGCCTTGCCGCTCACATGGTTGTAGAGGGACATGGCCTGGACGCCGAGGGTCGCGGCGAGCCGGCGCATGGAGAGGGCGTCCGCGCCCTCGTCGTCGATGATCCGCAGAGCCGCGTCGATGATGCGCGCGCGGGAGAGCGGTTCGCGGGCCGGGCCTGTGGGGGGCTGACCTGGAGATGGGTCAGGCATGGGGGCCGCTCCTGGTTTTGTCGAAATCCTTGACGGCTTACAGCGTAAGTGCTTCCCTCTGTCCGTCACTTACGCCGTAAGTACGCTCCCTGTCTTCCTCCGTCTACCGGGGCATATATGTACTCGCCCACTGTCCACCACCTCGACTGCGCCCCGATGCAACCGGTCGGCGGCCCTCCGCTCGTCGCGCACTGCCTGCTGGTGTCGACGGGCAGCTCTCTCGTGCTCGTCGACACGGGTCTGGGCGTCGCGGACGTCATGGACCCGCGCCGGCTCGGCGCGCTGTTCCGCAAGACTGTACGGCCGACGCTGGACCTGTCGTACACGGCGGTGCACCAGATACGGGCGCTGGGCTACGACCCCCGCGATGTGCAGGACATCGTTGTCACCCATCTCGACCTGGACCACGCGGGAGGTCTCGCGGACTTCCCCGACGCGCGGGTCCATGTGATGGCCGACGAGTACCGGGCGGCGATGCGCCGGGAAACCCGGCTGGAGGCGAGCCGCTATGTCACCGCGCAGTGGGCGCACGGGCCGCGCTGGGTCGTCCACGACACGGCGGACTCCGACTGGCACGGCTTCGCGGCGGCGCGGGTGGTGCGCTCGCCGGACATCTTGATGGTGCCGCTGCCGGGGCACACCCGGGGGCACTGCGCGGTGGCCGTGCAGCAGCCGTCGCGGTGGCTGCTGCACGCGGGCGACGCGTACTTCTTCCACGGCGAGATGGATCTGCGCCGGCAACGCTGCCCGCGCGCGCTGACGCTGCATCAGCGCATGGTCGCGGACAACCACGCGGAACGGCTGACCCAGCTGGAACGGCTGCGGGAGCTGCGCAGGGAGGACCCGCGGCTGATCCGGATCTTCTCCTCGCACGACGCGCAGGAGTTCGATCGGCTCAGCGAGGAGGAGCGCATGGGGCGGCGCCGGGGGGCGTTGCGTCGGCCGATCGGGCGGAGCGGATTCTGAGGGGTCGGCTTCTGGGTCTCCGGCACCTGCGGCTCCTGGGGCGCGGGCTCTTGGGGCACCTGGGGCTCCGGCTCCTGGGGCGCGGGCTTCGGAGGCCCCGGCTTCCGTGGCTTTCGCGGCGCCAGTTTCCGCGGCTCCTGCGGCCAGCCCCGCCTTCTGAGGCACCTGCTTCGCGCGGGGCCTGAGGCCACCGGCGTCCGTGGCCTCCGGGGCTCCGGCTTCTGAGGTGCCTGCTCCGCGCGGTGCCTGAGGGCACCGGCCGCTGAGGCGCCAGCCTTCCGTGGTGCCTGAGGCACCCGGCTTCGGAGGCGCCTGCCTCCAGAGCGTTGAGGCGGCCGAGTCGGCCGGGCGGCTCCGGCGGCCTACGCGGCCGACACGGCGCCTGCTTCCCGTGGCTCCCGCGGGCCTGCGCGGTGCCTGCTCCCCCCGCTCCCCCGCCTACGTGGCTTCCGCAGTGGGTGCCGGCGGGGGCTCGGGGTGTCCGCGTGACGCCGAGCGGCGGCCCATCGCCCACGCCGTCAGCGCGATCGCCGCACCCCCGCCCATCAGCACCCACGACGTCGTGACCAGCGTCGCCGTCAGCGCGTCGTACACCGCGCCCGCCGCCGGGCGGTCCACGTCCGGCGGGAGGGCCTCCAGGGCCGGGTCCCGGGAGGTCGCCACCAGGATGCGCAGCAGCAGGCCGCCCACCGCGAACGCGACGCCCAGGCCGAGCACGGCCAGCCCCCGCCGCGGCGGCATCAGCACCGCGCCGAGGGCCAGCAGCAGCGTCGCCGCGGGCAGCCACAGGCCCGCGTTCTTCAGCGTGTGGAAGACGTCCCGGGCGGTGCTGAGCCGGTCCGACTCCAGGATCGTGATCTGCGCGCCCTGCACCGGGATCTGGTCCGCGAACGGCACGCCGTCGTCGTTCAGCTGCTGCTTCACCTGTTCCACGACCGGCGCCAGGTCGATGGCGACCGTGTTGCCGCTGTCCTCGGTCAGGGACTGCTCCACGACCGTGTGCGCGGCCCGGTTGACGGTGTTCCAGGCCGTCTTGAACGAGTCCGTCCCGGTGAAGGACAGCACCGCGTCGTGGACCAGGCTCTGCACGCTGTCCTGGAAGGGACCCACGTCGATCTCCCGCATCACCTCGTCGGTGATGTTCGCGGCGACGGCGTTCTGCACCGCCGGGTCGGAGGCGAGGGGCGCCATGGCCGTGACGTAGCTGTCCGTGTCGCCGAGCTCCAGATTCACCCACGCGGCGAGGGCGCTCAGGGGTGTCAGCACGGCCACGAGGACGATCATGACCGCCGACACCGTGGAGAGGACTCGACGCACTCTCTCAGGGAATGCGGGCCGGGCCGGGGGCGCGAGCGGTGCGCCGCCGACCGGGCGCGGGCCGGACGGGTCGCCGGGGCGGAGACGGGAGGCCGGGGCGGAGACGCCGGGGCGGCGTGGCCTTGGCCTCCGCCGCGGTCCTACCCCCGTCTGACTTGCCAGCCGGCGGGCGCGGGTGTGCCCTGGATGGATACGGGGGTCGAGAGGGAAGGAGCTCTCCGCCATGGCCGCACACGCAGCGGTGCCGGTACGGCGCCATGGTTCTCTCAGCTGGGCGCTGCCCCTCGCCTTGGGCGCGCTCTACGGCTTCTACGCCGGATTCCTCCGCCGCCAGCACGCGGTCCTCGACTGGGGCGACGTGCTGTTCGGCCTAGTCGTCGGCGTGATCATGGCGGGCCTCGTCTACATCCTGGGCCGCTACCAGCATCTGCTGCGGCGCGAGCTGCGCGCCGCGGCGTACGGAGGCCTGTTCGGCGCGGGCATGGGCTTCCTGTACAGCCAGAGCGGGGACAGCATCCTCAAGGGCGTCGGGCTCGGCTTCGCGCTCGGGCTGGCGATGTTCGGCACGTCGTACTACCTGTTCTACATGCGCGAGCCATAGGACTCCGCGAGCGCCGCGCGGCCGCCAGATTCGATCTGGCGGCCGCGCTCCGTCGTCTGGCGCCTCTTGGATGAGGGCGGGAGACCGACGGAGGGAGGCGCCCATGCGGGAGCAGGAGACACCGCCGCTGCGGGTCGCGGTCATCATCGGCAGCACACGCCAGGGGCGCGTCGGCGAGGAGGTCGGGCACTGGTTCATGGAGCGGGCCGCCCACCGCGGCGAGCTGGAGCTCGCCCTCGTCGACCTCGCGGACTTCGACTTCCCCGCCCGCTACCCGGACCGGGCCACCGAGCAGATCCGCCGCTTCGTCGGGCACGTCGGACGGGCGGACGCCTTCGTGATCGTGACCCCGGAGTACAACCGCTCCTTCCCCGCCTCCCTCAAGCAGGCCATCGACTACGCCTACGACGAGTGGCACACCAAGCCGGTCGCCTTCGTCAGCTACGGGCACGGCTCCGGCGGTCTGTACGCGGTGGAGCAGCTGCGCTCGGTCTTCACCGAGCTGCACACGGTGACCCTGCGCAACGGCGTGAGCGTCAACCTCCTCGACGAGACGCTGGAGGACCGGGAGCGGGCCGCGGCCCTGATGCTCGACCAGCTCGGCTGGTGGGGCCTGGCCCTGCGGGAGGCGCGCGCGGCCCGTCCGTACGTCTCCTAGGCGACTAGGCGCCTTCTCGGCCGAAGTTCCCCGGGCACCGATGAGTTCGGGCGCCCGTCCCAGTCACACCCCTAGACGTCCCGACGTCACACAACCAGACCGGCGAGATCCCCGCACGGAAGACCCTGAGAAGGAAACTGACGATGAGCACAGATCTGGCAATCGAGACCACCGGCCTGGTGAAAGTCTTCGGTGAGAACCGGGCCGTCGACGGCGTCGATCTCAGCGTGCCCGCCGGCACGGTCTACGGCGTCCTCGGTCCGAACGGCGCGGGCAAGACCACCACCGTGCGGATGCTGGCCACGCTGCTGCGGCCGGACGGCGGCCAGGCCCGGGTCTTCGGCAAGGACGTGTGCAAGGACGCCGACGCCGTACGCAGCCGGGTCAGCCTGACCGGGCAGTACGCCTCCGTCGACGAGGACCTCACCGGCACCGAGAACCTGGTCCTCCTCGCGCGGCTGCTCGGCCACTCCAAGCCGGCCGCGCGGGAGCGGGCCGCGCAGCTGCTGGAGGCCTTCGGGCTCTCCGAGGCCGCCGCAAAGCAGGTGAAGAACTACTCGGGCGGCATGCGGCGCCGTATCGACATCGCCGCCTCCATCCTCAACACCCCGGACCTGCTCTTCCTCGACGAGCCGACCACCGGCCTCGACCCGCGCAGCCGCAACCAGGTCTGGGAGATCGTGCGCGCGGTCGTCGCCCAGGGCACGACGGTGCTGCTGACCACGCAGTACCTGGACGAGGCCGACCATCTGGCCTCCCGTATCGCCGTGATCGACCACGGCAGGGTGATCGCCGAGGGCACGAAGGGCGAGCTGAAGGCGTCGGTCGGCTCCGGCTCGGTCCATCTGCGGCTGCGCGATCCCGAGCAGCGGCCGGAGGCCGAGCGCGTGCTCGCGGCCGCGCTGGGCGCCGAGGTGCAGCTGGACCCCGATCCCGTAGCCCTCACCGCACGCGTCAACGGCCACGGCGCCGTCGACGGCGCAGCAGAGCAGGGCGCCGCCGAGCAGGCGGGCCGGGCGCTGGCCGAGCTGGCCCGCTCCGGGATCACCGTGGACAACTTCTCGCTGGGCCAGCCCAGCCTGGACGAGGTCTTCCTCGCCCTCACCGACAAGAAGGGGACGGCGGCATGAGCACCGCGACGACGACGAAGGACATCGACCAGCTGGAGCTGGTAGCGCCCAAGGCCGAGGACCTCGCGGCCCTGCTGGTGAGCAAGGAGCGTCCGCCGCGGCCCAGCGCGCTCTCCGCCTCCGTCACCTTCGGCTGGCGCGCGATGCTCAAGATCAAGCATGTGCCGGAGCAGCTCTTCGATGTGACGGCGTTTCCGATCATGATGGTGCTGATGTACACGTACCTCTTCGGAGGGGCGCTGGCCGGCTCGGTCGACGCGTACATCCAGTTCCTGCTGCCGGGCATCCTCACCATGAGCGTCGTGATGATCACGATGTACACCGGGGTGGCGGTCAACACCGACATCGCCAAGGGCGTCTTCGACCGCTTCCGCACACTGCCGATCTGGCGGCCCGCGCCGATGGTCGGCTATCTGCTCGGCGATGTGATCCGCTATGTCATCGCCTCCATCGTGATGCTGGCCGTGGGCATGATCATCGGCTACCGGCCGGACGGCGGCGCGGTCGGCGTGGTGCTCGGGGTCCTGCTGCTGATGGTCTTCTCGTTCTCGTTCTCCTGGATCTGGACGATGTTCGGCCTGCTGCTGCGCACCGAGAAGTCGGTGATGGGCGTCAGCATGATGGTGATCTTCCCGCTGACCTTCCTGAGCAACGTCTTCGTCGACCCGAAGACGATGCCGGGCTGGCTCCAGGCGTTTGTCAACAACAGCCCGGTCACGCATGTCGCCACGGCGGTGCGGGAGTTGATGGCCGGCGAGTGGCCCGCGGCCGACATCGCCTGGTCGCTGGGCTGGTCGGCACTGCTGGTCGTGGTCTTCGGCTCGGTGACGATGAGGCTCTACAACCGCAAGTGAGCGGTACGACGCGAGCGCGATCGCGAGCACGTCGGACGTACGGCGCGTGAGCTGCGGCGAGGGGCGTCCCCCAGGACTCGGGGGCGCCCCTCGCCGTCTACGTTGACCTTCTCCGTTGACCTTCTCCCCGGGGGAGACCCCAGCATCGATCGGGCCGGGCGACGGGCCCGGCACGAGGAGGAGAGCATGGGTCTGCTGACGATCGGCGCGTTCGCCCGCGCCTCCCGGCTGTCCGCGAAGGCACTGCGCCGCTACGACGAGCTGGGGCTGCTGCCGCCGGCCCGCGTCGACTCGTTCACTGGATACCGGTACTACGACGAGACGCAGCTGGAGCGGGCCCGGCTGGTGGCGTGGCTGCGGCGGATCGGGATGCCGCTGGCCCGTATCCGGGACGTCTGCGATCTGTGCGCGTCGGACGCGGACGCGGCCGCCCGGGACATCAGGGCGTACTGGGCGCAGGTGGAGGCGGAGACCTCCGCGCGGCGGGATCTGGCGGCCTTCCTCGTCGACGAGCTGGCAGGGAAGGACACCGACACGATGTCTCCACTCACCACGACCCCGCCCCCGCTGGGACCCCTGGGACCTCTGGGGCCCTTGGGGATCCGCTACGCCGCACGGACGGACCGCGGGCTCGTCCGCGAGAGGGACCAGGACGCCGCGTACGCCGCCTCCCGGCTGCTCGCCGTCGCCGACGGGTTCGGGGACGAGGGCGGCGCCGCGAGCACCGCGGCGATCGAGGCCCTGCGGCCCCTGGAGGCCATGGTGCCGGGCTCCGTACGGGCCGGGGATCTGCTCAACGCCCTCGAGGACGCCGCCCTGCGGGCGAACGACGCGGTGCGCGGCCTCGCCGACTCCGGCACGACCCTGACCGCGATGGTGTGGACCGGCTCCCAGCTGGCGCTCGTCCACATCGGCGACACCCGCGCCTACCTGCTGCGCGGCGGCGAGTTCTGCCAGATCACGCACGACCACACCGTCGTGCAGTCGATGGTCGACGCGGGCAGCCTCAGCCCCGAGGAGGCGGCCTCCCACCCGCAGCGGGCGATGCTGCTACGGGCGCTGGACGGCGGCGACGGGCACGCACGCCCCGAGCTGCGGCTACACGAGGCGCGGGCGGGAGACCGGTATCTCCTGTGCTCCGACGGGCTGTTCGCGGCGGCGCCGGAGGCGGACGTACGCAGGACGGTCGAGGCGGTCGCCGAGCCGGACGACGCGGTGCGCGAGCTGATCGCGCTCGCCCACGGCGCGGGCGGACCCGACAACATCGCGTGCGTCGTCGCGGACGTGGCGGCGCTGTGACGCCGGTCGACTCCGCCGTCCATCTCACCCTCCACCGGCTGCGGGCCCGGCAGTTCGCGGGCGAGGCGGCGGCGCACTGTCTGGCGCGGGCGGCCCGCCCCGGGGCGCGGCGGAGTCAGAGCCGCCAGTCCACCGGACGCGGCGGCCGGTAGGAGCACGCCGAGCCCGTGCCCACCGACTCCCTCAGATGCGCCGCCAGTTCGGGGTGGAGGGCGTCCAGCTTGCGCAGGGTGTCGCGGATCCGGGCGGTGACCGTCTTACGGGCCCGCTCGGCCTCGTCCCCCAGTCTGCGCGTCCGGCCGCCCAGACCTGCGGCGGTGCGCAACTCCTCCAGCAGCGCGCCGCGTTCGCGGTCGAACTCCGCGGCCCGGCGGTCGTCGCCCAGCTCGCTCGCCCGGTCGATCTCCTCGTCCAGACGGGCGAGCCGCCGCCGGTACCGGCTCTTGGCCTCCTCGTCGAGCACCGGGTCCCCGCCGAAGCGGCGCGCGGCGACCACGGCCGCGCCGCCCTCGGGGTCGAGCAGCACCACGGCGGGCAGGTCGTCCCCGGGGTGGGCCAGCAGGGTGTGCAGATCCCGCAGCCCCTTGGCGTCGGGCACGTGCACGGCCCGCCCCTCGAAGGCGAGCGCCCACACGGCGCCGTCCCGGCGGAACTCCGTCGCGAAGCCGTCCGCCGCCGCGGCCCTGCCCTCCGCCGGCACGGTCGAGGCGCCCAGGACCTCCCGTGAAGCGCCGCCCCCGGCCCCGCTCCCGACCCCGCCCGTTCCCGCGGCTCCGCCTATGGGCGCCGTCAGCAGGTGCGTCAGGCCCAGCTCCTGGGCGTCCGCCCGCGCCCGGGCCAGCACCTGAGCAGTCTGCGCCCCGCCCTGATCCCCCTCCGGCACGGCGGCCAGCGCCGCCCTCGCCCGGACCGCCCAGGGTCTCGCGCGCAGCCGGTCCGCCGACTCGTACGCCGCCGTGAACTCCGCCGCCGCCTCCGCCCGCCGCCCCAGCGCCGCGTCCAGCATGCCCAGCCACAGGTCGACGGGACCGCCGATGTCGCAGCCGTACAGCGAGACGACCCACTGCCCGGCGTACGGAGCGAGCTCCTGCCGGGTCTGCTCGATGCGCTCCGCGTCGCCCGAGGCCACGGCGGCCTGCGCCCGCAGCCGCATCCACAGCGGGGCGAACGCCCGGGGGAACGGCTCCGGCTGCGCCTGAAGCTCCTGCGTCAGCCGCAGCGCCCGCGCGCCGTCCCCGCGCTCCGCCGCGGTGACCGCCTCCACCAGCAGCGGGTAGGGATGGCCGACGTCCTCCAGCCCGGCGACCACCGTGTCCGCCTCCTCGAACCGGCCCTGGAGCAGGAACAGCCCCCACTGCATATGGCAGACCATGAAGTCGAACGCCCGGTGCTTGTGCTCCAGCCCGCTCGCCTGCGACAGGAAGTCCTCCGCCTCCCTGAAGCGGCCCTGGAGCGCGGCGACGAGGGACTGGTCGACGGCCATGCCCAGCTCGAACCGGCGCAGGCCCGACTGCTCGGCGAGCTCGACGAAGGCGCGCAGCTGGCCGAGGTAGCGCGGGTCGCCCAGCTCCAGCAGCGTGACCCAGCGCATCGCGGTGGCGTGCAGCTCCATGTCGCGGTTGTCCGTGCGCCGGGCCACCGCGGCCATCTCGTCGGTGAGAGCCAGCCGCTCGTCCGTGGAGCCCAGGCCCCAGATCGCGTCGTGCCGCGCCCACAGCGCGAACGCGAGCGCCTCGTCGTCCGCGCCGCGCCGGGCCAGCGCGGTGGTGCGCACCGCCAGGTCCTGCGCGATCCGCTCGGGGCTCAGCCCGGCCAGCTCCTCCCCGCTGCCGCCGACCAGCGCCCGGTGCGCCTCGCGCAGCAGGGCGGCGCCCTTGTCGCTGCGCTGGGCCCCCATGACGCCGTGCTGGTGCAGGGTGATCGCGACGCGGGCGAGCAGCTCGGGCTCGCGCAGCTCGCGGGCGAGGTCGACCGCCCGGTCGAAGGTGCGCCACGCCTCGTCCTGCTCGGCGTCGTGCCACAGCTCGCCGCCCAGGTCCAGACAGATCAGCGCAGCCCTGCGGGCGTCGTCGCCCACGGCCTCCAGAGCGCGCCGGTAGTGGCCGATCGCCTCCTCGCCGGCGAGCCTGCCGGACGCGTCGCGGGCCGCGGCGACCAGCAGCTCGACCCGGCGCTCGGACGACAGCTCGCCGCCCGCCAGATACGCGTGCCGGGCCAGATCGGCGGGGTAGACCTTCTCGCGCAGCGACGGGACGCCGTCCAGGGCGCGGACGACGTCGGCGTGCCGGCGGCGGGCCTCGGCCTCGTCCAGGGACTCGTACAGCGTCTCGCGGACCAGGTCGTGGGCGAAGGCGAAGCGGCCGCCGGCCTTCGCCGTCACCAGGCGGGCCGCGGCCGCCCGCCCCAGCAGCCGGTCCACCTGCGGCACGGGCGCGGAGTCGGCCGCGGCGAGCACCTGGCGGTGGAACTCCCGGCCCAGCACGGCCGCCGAGACCAGCAGCGCGCCCACCGGCTCGGGCAGCAGGGCGAGCCGTCTTCGCACCGCCTCGCGCACGCCCGGCGCGACGGTGGTGACCGGGCTGCCGCTGCGCCAGATCCGGGCGGTCTGCTCGACGAAGAAGGGGTTGCCGCCGGTGCGCCGGTGGACCTCGTCGACGAGGGCGGACTCCGGCTCGACGCCCGCGGTCAGCGCGATCAGCGCGCCCACCTCGTCCCGCTCCAGCCCGGTCAGGGTCAAGGTGGTCGCGGAGCGCGCGGCCAGCGCCAGGATCAGCTCCTGGAGGGGGTGGCCGGGGGCCTCCACCTCCACGTCGCGGTACGTCCCGATCAGCAGCAGCCGCTCGAACCAGGCGTGCTGGGCCGCGAACTCCAGCAGCTTGAGCGAGGCGGGGTCCGCCCAGTGCAGATCGTCCAGGACGACGACCAGGGGCCGCTGCTGCGAGACGGTGACCAGGGCCGTGGTCACCGCGTCGTACAGGGGGAAGCTCTCGCCGTCGCTCTCGCCCGGCGCCTCTCCGAGCAGCACCGCGAGACGGCCGCCCGCCGCCTTCTCGGCCTCGGCCCACTCGTCCTCGTCCACGCCCCGCCGCAGCCCGCGCACGACCTGCACCCACGGCCAGTAGCCCGGCGCGGTCTCGGAGTCCCAGCAGGACCCGCCGAGCACCAGGGCCCCGCGCCGCCGGGCCTCGTCGGCGGCGTCGGTGACCAGGGTCGTCTTGCCGATCCCGGCCTCGCCGGTGACCAGCAGCAGACCCCCGTGGCTGTCCGTCGCCCGGCCGATCTCCGCGCGGAGGACGCCTGCGGGGTGATCGCGCCCGATGAGTGCAGGGGTCATGCCGCACACGATAGAAGGCCCCGCCGACAACCGGCCCTGACAAGCGGCTTCGCTGTGTCCCGACGAGGCCGCCGCCGCGGTCAGGCGGTGTCGCGGTCAGGCGGTGTCGCGCACCACGACCACCGGGCACGGCGCGTGCTGGGTCAGATGCAGTCCCACCGATCCCAGCAGCGTCGCCCGGAATCCGCTGTAGCCGTGGTTGCCGACGACCAGCAGCGTCGCGCCGTCCGCGGCCCGGTCCATCAGGGCCTGGGCCGCGTTCCCGACCATCACCTTCTGGGCGATGGCGGCCGTCTTCTCCGCCCCGAGGGTCTCCTTGAGGGAGTCCTCCAGCACCTGGCCCGCCATCTTCTCGGGGTCGAAGTCGCTCGGCAGCCCCGGCACCATGGCCGCCCATCCCGCGGCCGGGTACTCCCAGCTGATCACCGCCTCCAGCGGGTCGCCGGTCAGCTCGGACTGCCGTACGGCCCAGCGCAGTGCCTTGAGGGAGGGCTCGGAGCCGTCCACGCCCACCACGATCTTGCCGCTGCCTGCCATGGCCGCCACCTCCGTCCGTATACCAAAAGCCTACGCAAAGTTAGACAAACAGGTCGGAAGGGTCCGTGCTCGGCGAGCCTCCAGTCCCTCAGCGCCTCCCCCTGCGCCTCCGCCGTCTCAGCGCCTCCCCGCGCCCGTCGTCGCCGGGTGCGCCGGCGCCGTCTCGGGGACCCCGGCCGGGCGCAGGCGCGCGAACTCCTTGCGCAGCACCGGCACGACCTCCTCGCCCAGCAGGTCCAGCTGTTCGAGCACCGTCTTCAGCGGCAGCCCGGCGTGGTCCACCAGGAAGAGCTGGCGCTGGTAGTCGCCGAAGGACTCGCGGAAGGTCAGCGTCTTCTCCACGACCTCCTGCGGGGACCCCACGGTCAGCGGGGTCTGCTCGGCGAACTCCTCCAGGGAGGGCCCATGGCCGTAGACGGGAGCGTTGTCGAAGTACGGACGGAACTCGCGCACCGCGTCCTGCGAGTTCCGCCGCATGAAGACGTGCCCGCCGAGCCCGACGATCGCCTGTTCGGGCGTGCCGTGGCCGTGGTGCGCGTAGCGCTCGCGGTAGAGGCCGATGAGCTGCTGGAAGTGCTCCTTGGGCCAGAAGATGTTGTTCGCGAAGAAGCCGTCGCCGTAGTACGCGGCCTGCTCGGCGATCTCGGGGGAGCGGATCGAGCCGTGCCAGACGAACGGCGGCACGCCGTCCAGCGGCCGGGGCGTCGCGGTGAAGCCGTCGAGCGGGGTGCGGAAGCGGCCCTCCCAGTCCACCACGTCCTCGCGCCACAGGCGGTGCAGGAGCGCGTAGTTCTCCATGGCGAGCGGGATGCCCTGGCGGATGTCCTGTCCGAACCACGGGTAGACGGGCGCGGTGTTGCCGCGCCCCAGCATCAGATCGACCCGGCCGTCGGCCAGGTGCTGGAGCATCGCGTAGTCCTCCGCGATCTTCACCGGGTCGTTGGTGGTGATCAGCGTGGTGGAGGTGGAGAGGGTGATCCGCTCGGTGCGGGCGGCTATGTGCCCGAGCAGGGTGGTCGGCGAGGAGGGCACGAACGGCGGGTTGTGGTGCTCGCCGGTCGCGAAGACGTCCAGGCCGACCTCCTCGGCCTTGCGCGCGATGGCGACCATGGCCTTGATCCGCTCGTGCTCGCTCGGCGTGCGGCCGTCGGTCGGGTCGGTCGTGACGTCGCCGACCGTGAAGATGCCGAACTGCATGGGGCTCACCTCTCGGGCCCGGGGCCGGCTCCCGCGCCTGCCGGGCGCTGGGAGCCGAGTCGGTTGCCGATTGTTTGTTGAATACGAAACAACCGTACAACCCTGCCCGTGATCCGCTCATTCCATGGTGAGCCCCCGCCGTCAGTTCGGCCCGGCCGAGTTGGCGAACAGCTGGGTGAAGGCTTCCGCCGACTCCGTGCCCGAGCGCCCATAGGGGGCGTCGAAGTCCCAGACCAGGAAGAGGAGGAAGGCGATCAGAGCGCTGAACAGCCCGGCGAGCAGCAGCTCGCGGAACGAGCGGCCGATCTGCATCGTGAAGATCAGTCCGACCGTGACCAGCGCGCCCGTGATCAGCCCGAACCACACCACACCCGGCAGCGTCTCGCCGACGGACGACGCCCGCGCGTTGCGGGCGTCGTCCGCCACGGCGACCTGGTCGACCAGCGGCTGGTAGGCCTGCGCCTCCAGCTCGTTGGCCGGCGGGCGCTTGGCGATGTCGTCCCGTACGGCGTCGAGCAGATCCCCGCCCTTGCCGGACAGCTCGTTGTGGTCGATCATCCGCGGCCACTCCTCGTTGACCACGTGCGCGACATAGGCGTCGATGTCCGTGCGCAGCTGCTGCTGGACGTCGGCCGGGTAGACGTGCGCGCGCTGGGTGATCTCGTACAGCGCCTGCGCCTCCCGCCGCACCTCGTCCTGCGCCGCGCCGCGGGCCTCCCAGACGCCCGCGATGGCGAGGCCGAGCACGATGGCGTACACGACGCCGACCATCATCGTCATGTACTCGAGGACGTCCGGGGTCTCGGCGACCTCGATGCTGTCGGGGTCCGCTCCGGCGGCGACCCTGGTCTGCCTGCGGTGGTTGAGCACGGCGACGACGAGGACGAAGGCGCAGGCGACGGCCATAGCGACGGCCAGGACCAGCCATTCCGACATGAGGGCTCTCCGAAGGTGCGGTTGATGCGGGGGCGGGGGGTGGTGCGGGGGTGCTGTCGTACGGGTCAGCCGCGGCCGCGCCGGGACGCGGTCGACTGGGAGCGGGGCCGCAGCATCGCGGCCGCCAGCACGGCCGGGGTGGTCGTCACGAGCATGAGAGTGACGAGGGAGGTTCCGCCGCGGGGCTTCCTCGACTGCGCGGGACGGTAGTTGCGCACGCCGAGCACGGCCGACGGCTTGGGGCCGGGCGCGGGCGGGCGCTCGACCGAGGGCTCGGGCGTCGGCTCGGGCGTGGGCGCGGCTGCCACGCGCGTCGGCGCCGGGGGCGCGGGGGGCGCCGGGGCCGGCTCGACAGGGGCCGGGGCCGGGGCCGGGGGCGCGGGGGCCGGCGGTGGCGTCGTCGGCACGGGGCCCGGCGCGCTCGGCCCCGGAGAGCCTGGCGGAGTCGGAGGGGGCGTCGGCGGCGGAGGCGTGGGCGTAGGCGGTGGGGAGGTCGGCGGCGGAGTCGGAGGGGGCGGCGTGGGCGTCGGCGTCGGCGGACAGTCATCGAACGTAACCGTCACCACCACCGACACCGGCATCCGCAGATCTGGCACGCCGTCAGCCGCCACCACGGCGCCGACCCCCTGAGGGGCCAGAATCGCCGCGATCCCCAGTACGCTCAACTTCTCCCATCCGGCCACAAGTGCACGGTATGAGGGATCAGTTGGACTTCGTCACTATGATCACCCGTACGGTGTCACATGGGACAACTGTCGGATTGTCCACCAGGGCGGCGGATTGCCCGTCAGGGCGGCAGCTCCTTCAGAGCGGCGGCTTGTCCGTCAGGGCAGCGGCCGGGTGAGGACGTAGACCGTGCGGAGCACCACCGCCGCCGACAGGACCAGCAGGTGGTAGCCGATCAGCGCGTACAGGCCGAGGCTCTCCGTCACCTCCGGCCCGCCCGCGGTGTCCAGCAGCTGGACGCCGACGACGCCGAAGAAGATGCCGAGGAAGGTCAGCAGCACCCGGCTGAGCAGCTCCCCGGCGAACCGCCGGTCGCGCGGGTCGGCGAGCAGGCGCACGTTCACGCCGATCCGGCCCTCCTCCAGCGCGCTGCCGATCCGGTCCAGCCGGCGCGGCAGCCGGCGCAGCACCGGCAGCAGGGCGACCAGCTCGTCGCGGGCGGCGTCGCGCGCGGTCGTCGGGCCGAGCTGCTCGGCGAGGCGGTCGGAGGCGTACGAGCGGGACGCGGCCAGCATGTCGAACCCGGCCGAGACCCGGTCGAGGGTGCCCTCCAGGGTGCCGAGCGCCCGGAAGACCGCGGCGATCTCCGGCGGCACGGCCAGCCGGAAGTCGGCGACCAGCCGGAACAGATCGGTGAACATCTCCGTGTCGGGGACCGAGCCGTGGCCGAGATGGCGGGCGCTGAACGTGCCGAGCGCCCGCTGCAGCCGCTGCTCGTCGACGTCTTCGGGCCGGTCGGTGATCTCCAGCAGCGCATCGCGCAGAGCGGCCGGGTCGCCCCGGTCCACGGCGACGAAGAGCCCGGCCATGGCGTCGCGCAGACCCGCGTCGATACGGCCCACGGAGCCGAAGTCCAGCAGGGCGGGGGAGCCGTCGGGGCGGAGCAGGATGTTGCCGGGGTGCGGGTCGGCGTGGAAGACGCCGTCGTGGACGATCTGGTTGAGGAGGGCGGTGAACAGGGTCTGGGCGAGCCGTCTGCCGTGCTCCTCGCTCTCGGCCCGCGCCTGGCCCAGCGGCACGCCGTCGATGCGGCTCATCACCAGGACGCGCTCGCTGCACAGCTGCTCGTGCAGCTGAGGCATATGGACGCTGTCGTCCTTGCGGACGGCCGCCGCGTGGCGCACGGCCTTCATATTGCGGGCCTCGACCCGGAAGTCGAGCTCCTCGCGCAGCGCGACCGCGAAGCCCCGGGCCAGCTCGGTCAGTCCGAGGGAGCTGCCCCAGTCGGTGCGGCTCTGCAGGGTGGCGGCGAGCCGGCCGACGATGTCGAGGTCGCGCTCCACCAAGTCCTCGATGCCCGGGCGCTGGACCTTGACGATGACGCGGGCGCCGTCGTGCAGCACGGCGGCGTGCACCTGGGCGATGGAGGCGGCGGCGATCGGCAGGCGGTCGAACTCCGCGAACACCTCCTCGGGCCGTGCGCCCAGCCCGGCCAGCAGCGCGCGCTCCACCTCGGGCCAGGGCGCCGGGGGCACCCGGTCCTGGAGGCTGCTGAGCTCCTCGACATAGGCCGCGGGCAGCAGGTCGCGCCGCGTCGACATCAGCTGGCCGAGCTTGACGAAGGTGGTGCCGCCCGCCTGGAGGGCCTGGCGCAGCTCCTTGGCGAGGAGCTCGTGGCGGGTCTCGTGGGGCCGGCCCCGGCCGCTGAGGTAGGGGCCGAGGCCGTGCCGGCCGGCGATCTTGACGATCTGGGAGTAGCGGCGGACGCGGGCGATCCTGGCGCGCAGCCGGTGCGGCCAGGACAGCGGGCGCAGACCGCCCGGCGGGACCGCCATGTCGACGGCGACCAGGGTGACCATGGAGGCGAGCAGGCCGACGCCGACCATCAGGGAGAACAGCTCTAAGCGCGCTCCCTGGGCCTGGAGCTGCGGGCCGATCAGCGAGCCGGTGACGGAGATCCCGACGAACCCGGCGATCAGGATCCGCAGCGGGCCGGCCTGGGTGCCGAGGAGCCTGCGGGCGAGCAACGGCGGCAGGACGACCACCGCGAATCCGCCGACTGCCGCGCCGATGACCCACATGCCCGTACGCCCCCCGCTGCCTCGGATCGTGACTCCCCTGCCCGTGATCAGGGTTCCCCGTGATCAGGATTCCCCACAGGCGCCTGATCCGCAGGCGAACTCTTATGCACCTTGTTGCATAAACGGCCGGCGGCAGCTACAACAGAAGCGTCGACAGGACCGTCGACCCCCTGCGCGAGGAGGCGCCACCGATGAGCCCGACGTCGTACCCCCATCTGCTGAGCCCCCTCGACCTCGGCTTCACCACGCTCCCCAACCGGGTGCTGATGGGCTCCATGCACGTCGGCCTGGAAGAGGCCCCCAACGGCTTCGAGCGGATGGCCGCCTTCTACGCCGCCCGCGCCCGCGGCGGCGTCGGCCTCATCGTCACCGGCGGCATCGCCCCCAACGACCAGGGCCGCCCCTACGAGGGCGGCGCGAAGCTCACCACCGCCGCCGAGGCCGAGCAGCACCGCGCCGTCACCGACGCCGTGCACGCCGAGGGCGGCCGGATCGCCCTGCAGATCCTGCACTTCGGCCGGTACGCCTACCACGCCGACCTCGTCGCGCCGAGCGCCGTCCAGGCCCCGATCAGCCCCTTCGTACCGCACGCCCTCACCGACGAAGAGGTCGAGCAGACGATCGAGGACTATGTGCGCACCGCCGAGCTGGCGAAGTCCGCCGGGTACGACGGCGTCGAGATCATGGGCTCCGAGGGCTACTTCATCAACGAGTTCATCGTGGCCGCCACGAACCACCGCACCGACCGCTGGGGCGGCTCGTACGAGAACCGCATCCGCCTCCCCCTGGAGATCGTCCGCCGCACCCGCGAGCGCGTCGGCGCCGACTTCATCCTGATCTACCGGCTCTCCATGCTCGACCTCGTCCCCGGCGGCTCCTCCCTCGAAGAGGTCGTCACGCTCGCCAAGGAGATCGAGGCGGCCGGCGCGACGATCATCAACACCGGCATCGGCTGGCACGAGGCCCGTATCCCCACCATCGCCACCTCCGTGCCCCGCGGCGCGTACACCTGGGTGACCAAGAAGCTGATGGGGTCCGTCTCGGTCCCGCTGGTGACCAGCAACCGCATCAACACCCCCGAGGTCGCCGAGGAGCTGCTCGCCGACGGCCGCGCGGACATGGTGTCGATGGCCCGTCCCTTCCTCGCCGACCCCGACTTCGTCGCCAAGGCGCAGGCCGGCCGGCCGGAGGCCATCAACACCTGCATCGGCTGCAACCAGGCCTGCCTGGACCACACCTTCAGCCTCAAGATCACCTCCTGTCTGGTCAACCCGCGCGCCTGCCACGAGACCGAGCTGGTGCTGGCCCCGACCCGGCTGCGCAAGCGCGTCGCGGTGGTCGGCGCCGGCCCCGCCGGGCTCGCCTGCGCCGTCTCGGCCGCCGAGCGCGGCCACCAGGTCACCCTCTTCGACGCGGCCGACGAGATCGGCGGCCAGCTGAACGTGGCCCGGCTGATCCCCGGCAAGGAGGAGTTCAACGAGACCCTGCGCTACTTCCGTACACAGCTGAAGGAGCACGGCGTCGAGCTGCGGCTCGGGGAGCGCGTGAGCGCCCAGACGGTCGGGGCGGGCGCGTACGACGAGATCGTCGTCGCCACCGGCGTCACGCCCAGGACCCCCGAGATCGAGGGCGTCGACCACCCGAGCGTGCTCAGCTACCTCGACGTCCTGCGCGACGGCGCGCACGTCGGCGAGCGGGTCGCGGTGATCGGCGCGGGCGGCATCGGCTTCGACGTGGCGGAGTTCCTCACGGACGGCGGCGACGGGGCGAGCCAGGACGCGGGCACGTACTTCCGGCAGTGGGGCGTCGACATGGACTACAGCGCGCCCGGCGGACTGGCCGCGCCCGTGCGCCCCACGGCGCCGCGCTCGGTCCACCTGCTCCAGCGCAAGGCCAGCAAGGTCGGCGCGGGACTCGGCAAGACGACCGGCTGGATCCACCGCACGGAGCTCAAGCACCGCGGGGTGACGATGACGGCGGGCGTGACGTACGACCGGATCGACGACGCCGGTCTGCACGTCACCGTCGACGGCGCGTCCTCGGTGCTGCCCGTCGACACCGTAGTGCTCTGCACGGGCCAGGAGCCGCGCCGCGACCTGTACGAGGAGCTGCACGCGGCTGGCCTGTCGGTGCACCTGATCGGCGGCGCGGACGTGGCGGCGGAGCTGGACGCCAAGCGCGCGATCGACCAGGGGACCCGGCTCGCGGCCGCGCTGTGACGGCCGGTCCCTAGGATCAGGCCATGTCCCTGCCGCACGCCATCCTCACGGCCCTGCTCGAGAAGCCCTCGTCGGGCCTGGAGCTGACCCGCCGCTTCGACAAGTCGATCGGCTACTTCTGGTCGGCCACCCACCAGCAGATCTACCGCGAGCTGGGGAAGCTGGAGCAGGCGGGGCACATCCGCGAGCTGCCGACGCGGCAGCCGACCCGCGGGCAGAAGAAGGAGTACGAAGTCCTGCCCGCGGGCCGTGAAGAGCTGTCCGCCTGGGTGGCCAAGGCGGAGGACCCCAAGCCGGTACGGGACGCGCTGCTGCTGCGGCTGCGGGCGGCGGGCGTGGTCGGCAGCGCGGGGCTGGCGCAGGAGCTGGAGCGCCATCTGGCGATACACCGACGCCAGTTGGCCCAGTACGAGGCGATCGAGGCGAAGGACTTCCCCCCGGACCGCCAGCGCACCGAGCAGGACAGGCTGCGGCATGTGGTGCTGCGGGGCGGGATCGAGCTGGAGACGTTCTGGACGAAGTGGCTGACGGAGGCGCTGAGAGAGCTGGGCGGGGAGGGGTCGGCTGAGGGGGGACGGTCGGCGTCGGCCGGGCTGGGCTGAGCGGGGCGCGGTCGGCACCGGGGCGGGGTTGAGCGGGGCGCGGTCGGCACCGGGGCTGGGGTTGAGCGGGGCGCCGTCGGCGCCGGGGCTGGGCTGAGCGGGCGGTGCCTCGGGGTGGGTTGGGCTGGCCCTCCGGGGCGGGTCGGCCTGGCGTGGTTGGTCTGTCGGGCCGGGTGTGGGCCGTGTGCCGGGCGTTGGCGCGCCGGCTGCGCTGCCCTCGGCTCACTCCGGCCGAGCTGGCCAGCCGGGCTGAGGCTCCGGCGCGGTCGAGTCGGTTGAGCGGGCGGTGCCTCGGGGTGGGTTGGGCTGGCCCTCCCGGGTGAGTCGGCTGGTCTGTCGGGCCGGGTGCGGGCCCTGTGCCGGGCGTTGGCGCGTCGGCTGCGCTGGCCTCGGCTCGCTCCGGCCGAGCTGGCCAGCCGGGCGGTGGCTCCGGCCGGGTTGAGCTGATCCCTCAGGGCCGCGGCGGCCCGGCGGGGCCGAGTTGCCGGGCCGAACCCGGTCGCGTCGCCCGGCCCCGCGCCGCCGAACCCGGTCGAGCTGCCCGGACCCGTGCCGCCTGACGTGCTGGGCGGGGGCGCCACTCTGGTGGAGCGTTCGACATGCGGCATCTGACGGCCCGTGAGAATCTCGCCGCGTGATGGATTCATTGATCGCCGCGTTCTCCGCGGCCGCGCTCGTCCTGATGGTGCGCTCCGCGCTCGGGCTGACCCGGGCCGGTGGCGCCGATCCGTCGACCGAGGCTCACTCGGTCACCTTGGCGCTCTACGGCTGTCTGGTAGCTCTGGTGACGTTGGCCATGTTCGTCACCCTGACCTGACCGCCGACGTCGGCCCGGCTACTCCTCGTCGGTCTCCGTGGCGATCGTGGGCTCCGGCGTGCCCGCGGTGCTGGTGTCCGGCGAGAACAGGGCCATGCCGACGAGCACGGCGACCACGAAGGCGACCACTCCGCCGATGGCGCTGACGAACCGCGGCCGTCTGCGTACCAGCGTCCGTGCCGAGGACTGCTTCCCCCGCCTGCCCCGCCCCCCGGCGGGCAGGCGGTACACGGTGGCGCTGTCGGCCTCGCGCGCGGGGCCGACGGGACCGACCGGGCTGAGCGGCGGCAGCGGCAGGGCCCCGGACGCGGGCGTGCTTCCCGGCGTGCCCGTGGGAGCGGCCGACTGGACCGGTCCCGGTCCCGGTCTCGCCGGCGGTCGCGTGGCGCCGGGCGGGACGCCGTGCGGGCCCTGCCCGGGCAGCGGCTGCCTGGGCAGGGCCGTCGCCGGACCGCGTACGGGACCGGACTGCGGCGCGACCGCACCCGCACCCGCCCCCGTGCCGCCCGTCCACGCGTCCGTACGGAACCAGGACGCCGCCTGGTCCGCCGTCGGCCGCGCCTCCGGCTGCTTGGCCAGCAGGCTCAGCAGATACGCCTCGAAGGCCGGCGCCACCCCCGCCACCAGCCGGCTCGGCGGCACCGGGGCCGCGTCCACATGCTGGTAGAGCGTGCCCGTGGCCGTGTCGGAGCGGAACGGCGGGCGCCCCACCAGCAGTTGGTAGAGCACGCAGCCCAGGGAGTACATGTCGGAGGCGGGTCCCGCCGGCTGGCCCAGCGCCCGCTCGGGGGCCAGATACAGGCTCGTGCCCACGATCTGACCCGCCGTCGTCAGCGCTCCCGAGGGGTCGTCCACGAAGCGTGCGATGCCGAAGTCGCCTATCTTCACCGCGCCTTCGGCGTCCAGCATCAGATTGCCGGGCTTGATGTCCCGGTGGACGATCCCCTGCCGGTGCGCCGCGGCCAGACCGGCCGCCGCCTGGGCCGCGACCTGCGCGACCCGCTCCGTGCGGAGCCCCTGCGCCTCGGAGGCGAGGACCTGCGCGAGGCTGACGCCTTCGACGAGCTCCATGACCAGGTAGAAACGGTCCTGCCAGGCCCCGAAGTCGAAGACCGCCACCACGTGCGGGTGGCTCAGCCGGGCCGCCGTCTGGGCCTCTAGGCGGAAGCGCGCCGTGGCCGAGGCGTCGACCTCGCTGCCCAGCAGCAGCTTCACGGCGACGGGCCGCCCGAGCACCTGGTCCGCCGCGCGCCAGACCTCGCCCATGCCGCCGCGTCCAATAGGAGTCTCCAGCAGGTACCGATCCGCCACCAGCACCTGCGCACCAACCCCGTTCCCCATGTGCCCCACCCCCGTATGCCGCCGGATCAGGGTACCGGGCAGTTCGAGCGCCCAGGCCGCCGCAGGGCTCGCCGCTCAACTCACCGTGTGCCGAGGTGAGTCGTGAACCAGTCGCGCGCCGAGGACGCGACCTCGTCGAGCGCTCCGGGCTCCTCGAAGAGATGGGTCGCGCCGGGGACGATCTCCAGGCGGTTCTCGCACCGCAGCTCCCGCTGGGCCTGGAGGTTGAGCTCGACGACGGTGGTGTCCCGGCCGCCGACGACGAGGAGCGTCGGCGCTCGTACGTCGCCGAGCCGCGGGCCCGTCAGATCCGGCCGCCCGCCGCGGGAGACGACCGCGCCCACGCCCTCGGGCGCCTCCGCCGCGGCCCGCAGCGCCGCCGCCGCTCCCGTGCTCGCGCCGAAGTAGCCGACCGGCAGCGGCTCGCGCTCGCGCAGCCAGCGGGTGACGCCGACCAGCCGCCTGGCCAGGGTCTCGATGTCGAAGACGTTCGCCCGGTCGGCCTCCTCGGCGGGGGTGAGCAGGTCGAAGAGGAGGGTGCCCAGGCCCGCCTGGTTCAGGGCCGTCGCCACCCGCCGGTTGCGCGGGCTGTGGCGGCTGCTGCCGGAGCCGTGGGCGAACACCACGACGGCCTGCGCGTTCTGAGGCAGTGCCAGATCGCCGGCCAGCCGGACCCCGTCCGCCTCCACGTCCACGGCCTCGACCACATCCTCGGCCACGGCTTCGGACACGGCCACCGGCGCCCGGGCCGCGCCGGCCGCCGGTGCGTTCGCGGCCTGCGCGAGCAGCCGTACGACCTCCTCGTCGGGGGTCTGCGAGAAGTCCTGGTACCACTCGCCCACCGCCGAGAACGCCACCGGCGTCGACAGGCACACCACCTCGTCCGCCTCCGTCCGAAGCCAGGCGACCGCGTCCGGAGGGGCCACCGGAACCGCCAGCACCACCCGCGCGGCGCCCTGCGCCCGGACCACCTCGCACGCCGCCGCGGCCGTCGCCCCCGTCGCGATGCCGTCGTCCACCACGATCACCGTGCGGCCCGCGATCTCGATGCGGCGCCGGTCCGCGCGGAACCGCTTCGCCTGCCGTACGAGCTCGGCCTCCTCCGCGTGCTCGACGGTCTCGACGTCGGAGCGCCGCAGGCGACCGCGCCGCACGATGTCGTCGCTGATCACCCGTACCCCGCCCTCGCCGATCGCGCCGAACCCCAGCTCACGGTGGTAGGGCACGCCCAGCTTGCGGACCACGATCACATCGAGGGGCGCGCCGAGCGCCTGGGCCACCTCGTAGGCCACGGGAACCCCGCCGCGGGGCAGTCCCAGCACGACGGGATCGTCCCCCCGCATCTGCCGCAGGGCCTCGGCCAGCTGTCGGCCGGCGTCCGTGCGATCGCTGAAGAACACAGGAACCACGTCCGCATACGTACGCTTCTGCTCCGAATATCCGAAACAGCCCCTTGTTCCATTATGTCGCACGGCGGGGGCGGCCGACCGCCCGAGCGCTGCCGCGCGGGGATCGATCCTTGCCGCGCAGGGGCGGGTCGTGTTCCATGATCGTATGAAACGCATCCGGGCCGTCCTGATCGACGTCGACGGCGTGCTCGCCGTGTCCTGGAAGCCGCTGCCCGGCACGGTCGCCGCCATGGAGCGCCTGCGGGCCGCGGGACTGCCGCTGGCCCTGGTCACCAACAACACCTCCCGCACCCGCGCCTCGATCGCCGAGAAGCTGTCCGGCGTCGGCTTCCCCGTCGGCGAGGACGACGTCCTCACCGCCCCTGCCGTCACCGCCGCCTATCTGCGCGAGCACTGCCCGGGGGCGCGCTGCGCGCTGCTGAACACCGGAGACGTACGCGAGGACCTGACGGGCGTCACGCTGGTCGCCGTCGACGACGACCCCGACGTGATCGTCCTCGGCGGCGCGGGAGACGCCTTCTCCTACGAGGCGGTCAACGCCGTCTTCCACCAGCTCCAGCGCGGCGCCCGGCTCGTCGCCATGCACCGCAACCTCTACTGGCGTACGGACGCGGGCCTCGACCTCGACACCGGCGCGTACGTCCTGGGCCTCGAACGGGCGGCTAGCACCGAGGTGGAGGTCACCGGCAAGCCCTCCCCGGCGTTCTTCGCCTCGGCCCTCTCCCATCTCGGCGCCTCTCCCGCCGAGGCGCTGATGATCGGCGACGACATCGAGGCGGACGTCCTGGCGGCCCAGCACGCGGGGATCACGGGCGTGCTCGTGAAGACCGGCAAGTACCTCCCGCAGACGCACGAGGCGGCGGACGGCACTCCGGACCATGTTCTCGACTCCTTCGCCGACCTCCCCGAGCTCCTCGGAATCGGCTGACCCGACGACCGCCACGACGACCGCCCCGACGGTCAGCCGAGGCCGGAGACCTTGAAGACCGTCCGCGCCGTCTCGCGCTCGATCCGGGCGCCCAGCCGGCGCAGCGCCGTCGCGCCGCAGCGCAGGGCGCCGCGGTCCAGGCAGCCGCGGACGTCGGTGTCGAGCTGGTGCCACAGCGCCGGGTTGGCCACGAACACGCGGGGGTCGACCTCGACCCGGTCGCCGTCCGCGTCGCGCAGGACCAGGCGCTGGGCGACCCCGTCGGACCAGCGGACGGAGACCAGCCGGTCGGTGCGGACCGTCCGGCGCCGGAGCAGTCCGCGGGAGGCGAGCCAGCCGGGGCCCGCGGAGATCCGCGGGGGCGTCAGCACGGCGAAGAGCAGTGCGCCCAGGCCCGTCCACAGGATCGCGCGCGGCCAGGTGAGCTCCTGGTCGCCCGCGTCGACCGTGAACAGCAGGACGACGAGCAGCGCGGCGCAGCGCACCGCGAAGCGCAGGTCGCCCGTCCAGTCGCCGTCGTGCGCCGTCGCTCCAGGCGGAGTCAGGGCGCGGCCGGGACGGCGACCGTGCACCGCTCGGGTGAGTCGTCCCATGGGAACGACGGTAGGAAGCCGAGCCGCCCAGTGGTGAGGGGCAGACGGGTCGTTGACGCGCGAATGGCTGTTTCTGACGGCTGCTCGACGGACCTTCGAGCGCCGGGCGGGGCGGTACCGGCGCCGGTACCGCCCCGCCCGCCCGTCCGGCGGCGGGATCATGTCTGGACCATCTGGATCAGGTCCGGATCAGGTCTGGATCGGCTGGCTCAGGTGCAGACCAGCCGCGGGTCCGCCCAGTCGGCGTGGTCGTAGCCGACGCCGTCGCCGCCGTCGGAGACCTGGAGCCGGAGCTCCATGCCGCCGGTCAGGTCGGCGGTCAGCGTCCTGGGCGCGTCCGCTCCGGTGAGGCGTCCGCTGTCGGCGACCTTTGTGCCGTCGCGGTAGACCTGGAAGACGACCGACCCCTTGTCCCCGCCCGCCTCGTCGTCGACGCCGACGTCGACGGTGAGCGAGCGGCAGCCGCGTCCCAGGTAGTGCACGACCTCGCTGTCCGCGTGCACGCCCAGTCCCTTGGCGTACGTGGCGCCGCCGATGGCGAGGGTCCGGCCGTCGCCGGCGTCCTGCTCGCCGTTGCTGCGGTCGCGCTCGACCGGTCCCCAGCCGCTGACGGCCGACGCCCACGGCAGGTCGCTGAGCGCGTGCGTGCCGGCCGAGGGGCCGTTGCCGCAGGCCAGCTGGGGGTTCGCCCAGTCGGCGTGGTCGTGGTCGATGCCGTCGCCGCCGTCGGTCACGACCAGCCTCAGCTTCGCGGCGCCCGCGAGGTCCGCGGTCAGCCGCAGGGGCGGATCGCTCGCCGTGCGCAGTCCGCTGTCGGCGACCTTCGTGCCGTCCCGGTAGACCTGGAAGACGACCGACCCGCCCGCGCTCGACTCGTCGTCGACGCCGACGTCGACGCTGAACGACGGGCATGCGCCGCCGAGGTGGTACGCGATGTCGCTGCCCGCGTGCACGCCCAGCCCCTTGGCGTACGTCGTGCCGCCGATCGCGATAGTCCGGCCGTCGCCGGCGCGCTGCTCGCCGTTGCTGCGGTCGCGCTCGACGGGGCCCCAGCCGTTGACCGCCGAGGTCCACGGCAGGTCGCTGAGCCGGCTGACCCCGGTCGGCGGCGGCACCGGCTGGCCCGGCGTCACCCGGTACATCACCGTGCCGTGCGCGGGCACGGAGGCGCTGATGGCGCCGGTCGTCGTCCCGGTCTGCTTGGACCAGAGGTCCTTGAGGGCGTACGAGGACGCGCCGCCGATCCCGATCGCGTCGACGGTCGTCGCGATCGTCTTCGTGGACGCCGTCTCGTTCGTGAGGGTCACCGAACGGCTGCCGTCCGCCAGCGGCTTGGACATCACGACCAGGCCGCCGGAGCTGGAGACCACCGTGCCCTGCTTGCCCAGGGCGTCCTGGTCGACGGCGATGACGTCGGTGTTCTTCAGGATTGCGAGGGTCGCGGGGGAGGCGCTGCGCAGGTCGCTGCCGATGAGCAGGGGCGCGGCCATCTGGGCCCAGAGGCTGAAGTGGGTGCGGTACTCCGTGTCGGTCATCCTGCCGTTGCCGACCTCGAGCATGTCGGGGTCGTTCCAGGCGCCGGGCTTGGCGTAGGGGGCGAGCGGCTGGTTGCGGTGCGCGATGCCGATCATGCTGGACCAGGAGTCGCTGATGTCGCCGGTGGTGCGCCAGGCGTTGCCGAGGGCCGAGGCCCAGTTCCAGGGCTGGTTCTCGCCCCACTCGCAGATGCTGTAGAGGATGGGGCGGCCGGTGGCCTTGAGGGCGTCGGCCATGGCGGTGTAGCGCTGCTTGGCGTCGATGCCCCTGTTGCTGCAGTTGTCGTACTTGAGGTAGTCGACGCCCCAGGACGCCCACAGGTTCGCGTCCTGCTGCTCGTGCCCGAGGCCGCCGGGGAAGCCCTTGGAGTTGCAGGTCTTGGTCCCGGCGCTGGAGTAGATCCCGAACTTGAGCCCCTTGGAGTGCACATAGTCGGCGACGGCCTTGATCCCGTTGGGGAAGCGGACGGGGTCGGGCACCAGGTTCCCGGAGGCGTCGCGGCGGGGCAGGGCCCAGCAGTCGTCGATGTTGACGTAGGTGTAGCCGACGTCCTTGAGGCCCTGGGCGACGAAGGCGTCGGCGATGCCCTTGACCATGGCCTCGTTGAACTCGGCGCGGCAGTGGGTGGCGTTCCAGTTGTTGAATCCCATCGGCGGGGTGAGGGCGAGGCCGTTGTCGACGGCCGGGGCGGCTGGGCTCGGGGCCGCCCCGGCCGTCGGGGCTGCCGCGGCGGCGGTCGTCGCCTCCGCAGCCGCGGCGGGCAGAGCCGAGACGCCGGGCAGGACGAGCGCGGCGCCCACGGCTAAGGCCGTCAAGCAGGTTCTGACCGTGTGTTGTTCGGTGTGCATGTGGGGCTCCATAGGGAGTGAATGGCGCACAAACAAACGAGGTCGAACGAAATTCACCATATCTCAGCGCTGTACCAGGGACATGTCAAGTGTGTGCGCAAGCCGTCCGCCTCTTTGGCTGCGACCGGACGATCGGCCGGCAGCCGCGGCTCGCGCCGTCAGCCGACGTGGACCCGGGGCCGGCGCTCCGGGTCCTTCTCCGCGCGCCGCAGCACCTCCCGGGTCACCGGCGCGACCTCCCCGTCGCCGAACACCAGGAAGCGCAGCAGATGGCCGAAGGGCGCGCCCTCGGTCCAGTTGAAGTAGACGTTCGGGATCTCGCCGGTCCGCTCGCGCAGCGCCATCAGGACGGCCGCGATCGTGTTGGGCACGGTCGCGCCCGACGCGCGCAGGACGCGCACATCGTGCAGCCGCTCCCCGCGCACGGCCAGATCGGCGGTGAACTCCGAGGAGTCCTGGACCGTCACCTCCAGGAACAGCACCGGGCCGCCCTCGGGGATATGGGTCTCCTGGCGCTGGGTGTACTCCTTGTGCCGGTACTCCGCCTCGTTCCGCGCGTGCGGCTCGTTGGCGATGATCCGCAGCGGTCCCTGCGCCGCCGCCTCGTCGATCAGCCGGGCGGCGCTCTCGTCGAAGACGACCTCGGCGGCGC
Organism: Streptomyces sp. NPDC051907; assembly: GCF_040681075.1. NCBI lineage: Bacteria > Bacillati > Actinomycetota > Actinomycetes > Kitasatosporales > Streptomycetaceae > Streptomyces > Streptomyces sp. NPDC051907. The sequence continues at coordinate 34,286 of NZ_JBFAYB010000063.1, forward strand.
GGAGTTCGAAGGAGCGGTGGACGCGCGAGGCGAAGGACACCGCCAGGATCGCGAAGATGAAGAGCCCGGCGATCTTGATGCCGTCGGGCCGCTCGACGACGTTGGCGACCAGCGTGTACGCGAAGACGGCGGTGATGACGCCGAAGCCGACGCGCGCGCCCCGGTGGCCGGCGTGCCGGGCGGCGACCGTCGATGCGTACGACGCCGAGAGCATCAGGACCAGCACGCCCGTCGCGTACGCGCCGCTCTGCGCGTCGACGCTGGCGTGGAACCAGAGCGTGATGCCGATGGCGACGGCCATGAAGACCAGGACCAGGGGGCGCACGGCCCGCGTCCACTCCGGGGCCATGCCGTAGCGCGGCAGATACCGCGGTACGAGGTTGAGCAGTCCGGCCAGCGCGGACGCGCCCGCGAACCACAGGATGCAGATGGTCGAGACGTCGTACACCGTCCCGAACGCCTCGCCCAGATACTCGTGCGCGAGATAGGCGAGCGCGCGGCCGTTGGCGGCGCCGCCGGCCTTGAACTCGTCCTGCGGGATCAGCAGCGTGGTGGCGAGGCTCGACAGCAGCAGGAAGCAGCTCATGATGAGCGCGGCCGCGGTGAGCAGCTTGCGGGTGTCGCGGATCCGGCCGGCGGGGTTCTCGTACGTGTCGTCGGGGTCGCCGCGCACCTGCGGCATCACGGCCACGCCCGTCTCGAAGCCCGACATCCCGAGGGCGAGCTTGGGGAAGACGACGAGCGCGATGCCGATCATCACGAACGGCGAGGAGTGCTCGGCGGTCATCGCCTCCCACCAGTCGTCGACCACCACCGGCTCGGCGAACACCTCCCAGGCGCAGGCGGCCAGCACGACCAGATTGAGCGCGAGGAAGACGGCGACGAGGACGACCGCGACGCCGATCGCCTCGCGGAAGCCCTTGAGGAAGACCGCCCCGAGGCCGCCGATGAGGACGAGGGTGATCCAGACGTTGCCGCCGTCCGTCCAGGCGGGGGCGAAGGGGTTCTCCACCACATGCGCGGCGGCGTCGGCCGCCGAGAGGGTGATGGTGATGACGAAGTCGGTGGCGGCGAAGCCGAGGAGCACGAGCACCAGCAGCTTCCCCGTCCACCAGGACAGCAGCCGCTCCAGCATGGCGATGGAGCCCTCGCCGTGCGGGGACTCCCTGGCGACGCGCCGGTAGACGGGGAGCGCGCCGCCGAGGGTGAGCGCGAGCAGCACGAGGGTGGCGAGGGGCGAGAGCAGTCCGGCGGCGAGGGCGGCGATGCCGGGCTGGTAGCCGAGGGTGGAGAAGTAGTCGACGCCGGTCAGGCACATCACCCGCCACCAGCGGTGGCCCTTGTGCTCGGCGGGCGGTGTCCCGTGCGGTCCTGGGTGGCGGGCGGTCTGCTCGCTGAGCCCCTCCAGCAGCCACGACCGCCAAGCGCGCTGGGTGGCGGCGGCACGGGTCATACGGCCATCCTCACCCCGGCGCGGGGGCGGGGGCGAGCGCCCAAACCGGTCGTCTCGGCGCCGCGCCGGCTCGCCCGGCGGCCCGTCCGGCCGCTCTGGGACTGGTCTTGACGATCTGTTCGACACCGGGCTGTAATGGGAGCGCGTAGCGTGACGCCGACCAGAGAGCAGTGGGCAGGTCGGCGATCGAGCGAACGCCTTTCACGCAGGGACGATGCCATGAGTACACACTCAGCACACTGCGACTGACCCGACGCGAGCGCTGATCTCTCAGCGCTTCTTCGCGCGCGCCGTCCCTTGCCGTCGTACACCGTTCCGCGCTCCTGTGCGCGTTCTGTCTCCGGACGAGGGATCCCGGCGCCGCGCGCCTTCACGCGTCAGCGCGCCTCGAACTCATCCTCTTTCCCCCTTTCTCAACGTCACGGGAGACCTCTCCGAGCATGCCCATGTCCACATCCATGTCCACATCCACGTCCACGTCCGCTGCCCCGTCCGCCCCGTCCGCCTCCTCCGAAGCTCTCCTCGCACTGACCACCACCGGCGCCGCGTCGGGTGCGGAGCACACCGTCCAGCTCGGCTTTCTGCGCGAGGGCGACCAGCTGGCGGTCGTCGCGCCGGCGGACGGCGACTCGCCCCACCCCGCCTGGTACGACGACCTCCTCGCCCACCCGATGGTCCAAGTGGAGCTCGACGGCGAGTCGTTCGAGGCGATCGCGGTCCCGGTGGAGGGCGCGCGGCGCGACGCGCTGCTCCAGCGGGCGGCGGGTCGGGCGCCCGGCCACGCCGGCCAGGCGCCCCCGGTCGTCGTCCTGGAGCGCGCCGCGCCGCCCGAGGGCGCGCCGGCCCAGGTCGCCAACCTCGCCGAGAAGCTCCTCGAGGTGCACGCCTGGCTGCGCGCCCAGCTCCGCCACATCAGCGCCGAGACCGACGCCCACTTCGCCGCCCAGGCGGCTCGCACGGGCGCGGGCGACCCGCCCCCGCCGGGCCTCGGGTTCCAGATCAGGCAGCACTGCCTGGCGTTCTGCCAGAGCCTGGAGTTCCACCACACGAGCGAGGACGCGCATCTGTTCCCCACGATGGCGGGCCACCACCCGCACCTTCGCGAGGCGTTCGACCGGCTGAGCGCGGAGCACCGCACGGTCTCGCGCATCCAGAACGAGCTGGCCGCCCTGCTGGCCGACATCCGTACGGCGGATCCTCGGCGCTTCCGCGTCGAACTGGACCGGATGACACGGGAGCTGACGGCGCATCTCGACTACGAGGAGGAGATGCTGCTCCCGCCCCTGGCCGAGATCCCGTGGCCGCCGGTCCCCTGACCGGACCCCGGCGGCGCGCGGCCCGCGGGCCGCGCGGCGTCCCCGGCGTTTCTCGTCGCCAGCCCGGGAAATAGGCGGCGGGCGTGCCACCATGGGCCGCGTCCTTTCATATCGGCGAAGAATTGAAAGGGCGCGGCAGCGTGGCCGTCGAAAGCGTGCTGCCAGAGCCCGGCCGCGGAGCCGTCGCGTTATGCGACGGCTCCGCGGCCGGTGCCGATTCGGATACCGGCGCCGATGCTCAGGCCGGCCGGTGCTCATACCAGCCGGTGCTCATGCCGGCCGGTCGTCAAGGGGAAAGAGGCTCCGCGCGGCATTCGCCGGCGAATCCCCGCGAGAGCGTCCCCGCGCGAGCGTTCGTGGCCCCCGCGCGTTCGCGCGTCGCGCCCGGACTACTCGCCGACGCGGACCAGCGCGAGCGTGATGTTGTCCGGGCCGCCGGCCTCTATGGCCGCCTTCCACAGCTCGAACGCCGCCCTGCCGTCGTCGTGCACCCGCAGCAGGCTCTCCAGCTCCTCGTCCGGCACCGGGTCGGTCAGGCCGTCGCTGCAGACGAGGAAGCGGTCTCCGGCCGCCAGCGGGAAGGAGGCGATATGCGGCTCGACGGCGACGAACTCCATGCTGCCGCCGAGCGTCTGGGTGACGGCCGAGGTGGTGCGATGCCCGGGCGCCGGCGGCGGGCTGTCGTCCACGCTCACCTGGCGCAGTCCGTCCTGGCCCGCCGCGTACACCTTGCTGTCGCCGACGTTGAACGTCAGCAGCGAGTCCGACAGGACGACCACGCCGGCGACCGTCGTCCCCATGGCGGTCAGCCCCGGATCGCCGTCGGCGGCCGAGTACACCGTGTGATTGCAGATCTCCAGGGCGTCACGGACGTTCGCCTCGGAGTCCAGGGAGGCGCCGAGCGCGGCGAGCTGGCGCACGACCAGAGAGCTGGCCACCTCGCCCGCCGGCTGCCCGCCCAGGCCGTCGGCGACCGCGACGACGAGCGGCGAGCCCAGCGGGAACATCATGGTCTGCGGGTTCTCCGTCACCGTGCCGCACAGGGACCACGGTCCGACGACGAGGCTGTCCTCGTTGTGGTCGCGGATCCGTCCGACATGGCTCAGGGCGGTCACGGCTACGTACGGCACCGAACTACCCGCCTCTCCGAAACGGACGCCGTCACGGACGTCGATGTGCAAGGTGTGCAAGCGGACGCCGATGCGGAAGCGGAAGGCGCATCTCTCTCACAGTACGCGCCGGGCTCTCGCCGTACGCGCCGGCCGGCCCGCGCGATCCCCGGCGGCTCAGGCGGTCAGCTCCTTGGACAGGGGCGCCGGGAAGCTCACGACGAGACGGTGCTCGGCGAGCCAGCTCTGCAGTCGTGCAGCCTCCGCCTCCACCGTCCGCCGCGCCTCGGCCCCGCGGTCGGCCAGCAGTCGCCATACGACCTCCCCGTCGCGCCGCTGCGCCCAGGCGCCGACGATCTCCCCGTTGAACCAGACCGCGGGCCCGCCGTTGCCCGCCGTGTCGAAGAGCAGCGGGACGAGGGCCGGGTCGAGGTACCAGTCGCGCTGCTTCCAGCCCATGGTGGCCGGGTCGAGGCCGGGCAGCAGCGCCGCCCATGGCTCGTCGGCGGACTCCGGCGGGGCGTCGGCGTCGCCCGGCAGCGTCCAGCCCGCTCCCTCGGCGAGCGCGACCTCCGCGGCCCCCACGCGCTCCAGCGCCGCGCGCACGTCGGCGACGGTCCAGCCCGTCCACCACTTGAGGTCGGTCGTGGTCCCGGGGCCGTAGCAGGCCAGCCAGCTCCGCACGACCTCCGCCTTGGCCTCCGCGACGTCCATAGGCGCCAGCTCGGGCGCGACGCCATAGCGGAACTGGCTGGAGGACCAGCCGCCCAGCGGCCGCCCCCGCCGGATCCGCCCGTCCATGGCGAGCAGCCGCAGCACCCAGCCGCCCACCCGCTGCCGGGACTCGTACGGCTTGCCCGGCGAGATCGTCACGGACTCCCGCAGCACCGGGACCTCGGCGAGCAGGTCCGTCAGCGACGGCTCGCCGAGCCGCCCGACCGCCTCCAGCGCCGCCTCCTCGGCCGCGGCCAGCCAGTCCGCGTCCCAGTCGGGGTCGGCCGCGGTCAACCGCTTGAGGATCGCGGCCCGCTCGCGCGCGGCGACCGCCTGGGCCGTGGAGAAGTGGAAGACGGGCGCGAGCTCGGTCGGCACGGCGAACAGGGTGCGCCGCATGCAGTGCATCCGCAGCAGCGTCCGGTCCTCGTACAGGGCGCGCTCCACGTCCTGGGGCGACGGATCCCGCAGCCGCGCCCGGGCGGAGAGCGTGACGCTCGCCGCGTCGGTGGCGTGCAGCCCGACCAGGGTCCGGGCCACCTCCTCCGTCGTGGCCGCCCGGGCACCGGACGTCAGCAGATGCCGCCGGCCCAGACGGGCGCGCCGCTGCTCTGGGGTGATCCGCATGGCGTCACCCTACGCACGCGCCGATCTTCGCCGCCGCGATTCGCCGGCGCCGGCGCCCGGCCTCTCCACCGCCCGCCCGGACTCTCGTCGGCCCCGCTCGGCAGCATGGCCGGCTCGCGCGGAACTCGCGGCGTCCTCGCGGGAATGTCGCGTAGTAAGAGATGAAATGCCAGGGAATTCAGGGGCATTCATACTGAAGGCGCCGAATCGTCCTTACTATCACGTAGCTAACGATCGGCACCCGTTGCCATCACGTTGTTCGGTCACCTCTTGACGCATTTGTGGGCGCCGAGTTGGCTTCCTGCCACCTCGGCCGTATTTCTCGCGGCCCGCTCCTGGAGGTTGAGTTCTGCCGATGAACGCACATCTGCGTCGTTCCGCCGTCCCCGTCGCCGTCGCCGTACTGGCCGTATCTCTCGCAGGGTGTGGCGGCGAAGAGGGCTCGGGTGTGCGGACGAGCGACGACATAACCGTCGGCCTGCTCCTTCCGGAGAATGACGCGGCTCGCTACGAGAAGTTCGACAAACCGGTCATCGAGGAGAAGATCGCCCAGCTCACGAACGGCAAGGGCCAGGTCGCGTACGCCAACGCGAGACAGGACGCCGCCCTGCAGCTGAAGCAGGTCGACGACATGATCAGAGACAAGGTCGACGTCCTGATCCTGGACCCGGTCGACGCCAAGGCCATCGCCCCGGGCGTGGAGAAGGCCGACAAGGCGGGCATCCCGGTCGTCGCCTTCGACCGGCTCGCCCAGGGCCCGATCGACGCGTACACCTCCTTCGACAACGAGGAGGTCGGCCACGTCCAGGGCAAGGCGCTGCTGGAGGCCCTCGGGGACAGGGCCAAGACCGGTCAGATCGTGATGATGAACGGCGCGCTCACCGACCCGAACGCCGCGCAGTTCAAGCAGGGCGCGCTCGCCGAGCTCAAGGGCAAGGTGACCATCGGCAAGGAGTACGACACCAAGGAGTGGAAGCCGGAGAACGCCACCGCCAACATGCGGGAGGCGATCTCCGCGCTCGGCAAGGACAAGATCGTCGGCGTCTACTCCGCCAACGACGGCATGGCGGGCGGCATCATCACCGCACTGAAGGGCGACGGCTTCTTCCCGATCCCGCCGGTCACCGGCCAGGACGCCGAGCTGGCCGCCGTACAGCGGATCGTCGCGGGCGAGCAGTACATGAGCGTCTACAAGCCGTACGCCCCGGAGGCCAACGCGGCCGCCGAGATGGCGATCCTGCTCGCCCGGGGGATGTCGCTGGACTCCATGGCCCAGGCCGACGTGGACACCCCGACCACCAAGGGCGTCCCCTCCGTGCTCGTCCCGGTGATCTCGCTGACCAAGGAGAACCTCAAGGACACCGTCATCGCGGACGGCGTGTACACGGCCGCGGACATCTGTACGCCGAAGTTCAAGGAAGACTGCGCGGAGCTCGGCCTGAAGTAGGCCCGCTCCAGGTCTGGTCATGAGTCCGCCTCCACGGCAGCGGCCGTGGAGGCGGACTCATGCGTTCCTGCTGGGCGTCTGCGGCTAGCGCGCGACGAACTGCGTCAGGATGCCCTGCACCTCGTAGATGTCGACGCCCTTGGTGAAGGTCTTCTGGACCGGCGTCGGGCTGCCCGAGATCCAGATCTTCAGCTCGGCGTCGAGGTCGAAGGTGCCGGCGGTCTCCACCGCGAAGTGCGTGATGCTCTTGTACGGGATGGAGTGGTACTCCACCTTCTTGCCGGTTATGCCCTGCTTGTCGACGAGCAGCAGCCGGCGGTCGGTGAACAGGATGGTGTCGCGGATCAGCTGGTACGCGGCGTGCACCTGCTCGCCGTGTCCGAGCAGCCGCGCGTAGTCCTGCTGCGCCTGCTGAGGATTGACCGTGTGCGCGTTGCCGAACAATGCCATGAGAGGCCCCCCCACTCATTGAAGTAGCACGATCTTCGCACTGTATACCGGCCATCAAGGGACCTAGCCGGAGGTGTCCGTAAAGCCGGGAATCACGCTCCCTGGTCGTGGCCCGTCCCGCCCGTCCCGCCCGTCCCGCCCGTCCCTCGCGCCTCGTCTGCCCGCCGGGTGCGATCCAGCGGGCAGGAGCCCCTTCGGCGACGGCGTGTTTCAGCCAGGCGGGGGCGGGCCCGCCGGCAGGCGCTCAGCCGAGCCGGCGGACGGGGGCGCCGGCCAGGAACGCCTGGACGTCCTCGACGGCCTGGCCGTAGTACGTCGCGTAGTTGGCCCGGGACACATAGCCGAGGTGCGGCGTCGCCAGCAGGCGGGGCGCGGTGCGCATCGGGTGGTCGGCCGGGAGCGGCTCGACGTCGAACACGTCGACCGCCGCGCCCGCGATCGTGCCCTCGCGCAAGGCGGCGAGGAGGGCGTCCTGTACGACGATCGCGGCTCGGGAGGTGTTGACGAGATAGCTCGTGGGCCGCATACGGGCCAGCTCCGCGGCGCCGAGCAGCCCCCGGGTGCGGTCGCTGAGCGCCAGGTGGACCGAGACGAAGTCGCTGGTCTCCAGCAGTTCTTCCTTCGAGGCGGCGAGGCTCGCGCCCACCTCGTCGGCGCGCTCCCGGGTGAGGTTCTGGCTCCAGGCGACGACGTCCATCCCGAAGGCCAGGCCGACCCGCGCCACCCGGCTGCCGATCTTTCCCAGGCCGAGCAGGCCGAGCCGGCGCCCGTGCAGGTCCGCGCCGAGCGTGGACTGCCAGGGCCCGCCGTCGCGCAGGGCGGCGGACTCGGGCACGATCCCCCGGGCCAGGCCGAGCAGCAGCGCCCAGGTGAGCTCGACGGGCGGGGTGGACGAGCTGGCCGTGCCGCAGACGGTGACGCCGTGGCGCTCGGCGGCGGCGAAGTCGATGACGGAGTTGCGCATGCCGGAGGCGACGAGCAGCTTCAGCAGGGGCAGCCGGGCGAACAGGGTCGCGGGGAAGGGGACGCGTTCGCGCAGGGTCACGACGATGTCGAAGTCGGCGAGCGCGGCGGCGAGTTCGTCCTCGCTCGCGAAGTGCTCGGGGAAGGTCACGACGTCGACCCGGTCGGCCACGGGCGACCAGTCGGCGACGGCGGTCGCGACCGACTGGTAGTCGTCGAGCACGGCGCAGCGAAGTCTCATGTCGGCTCTCTCCTCGGGCGGTTCGGCTTGTTCGGGGACTCGGGGGCTCGGGGGTTAACCCCACCACAGAGATCATGACTGCCGGATGGGCCGGACGAGCCCGCTCGGCGACGCTGATCCCATGACTCCCACAACTCGCCGTTCCCACAAGGCACTTGTCCTGGCGCTCTCCGCCACAGCCGTCGTCACCGCGCTGACCGCGTCCGTCGCCCCGGCGTCCGCCCACGCCGAGCCCGCCCCCTCAGCCGCGTCCGCCGACGCCTCGGCCTCGGAGTCCGCGTCCGTGCCCGCCCTCGCCTGGCGCCCCTGCGCCCAGCCCGGCGGACCGGCCGGCCAGGAGTGCGCCGACCTGCCGGTGCCGCTCGACTACCGCGATCCGCACGGGCGGCAGCTCACCGTCGCCGTCTCCCGCCTGCGCAGCGAGCGCCCCGAGGCGCGGCGCGGGACGCTGCTGGTGATCGCGGGCGGCCCGGGGTCGTCGGGGGTGCAGCGGCTCACGCAGAAGGGGGCAGCGCTCCAGCGCGAGACGGCCGGCGCGTACGACATCGTGGCCCTCGACCCGCGTGGCGTGGGCGGCAGCACGAAGGCGAGCTGCGGGCTCCCGGAGAAGGACCGCTATATGACCACGCTCCGCGCCTGGCCGGGCCCGGACGGCGAGATCGCGCAGAACGTCGCCCGCTCCCGGCGCACCGCCGAGGCCTGCGCCCGCAACGGCGGCGACGTGCTGCGCAGCCTCACCACGGCCAACCAGGTGCGCGACACCGACCGCTTCCGCCAGGCGCTGGGGGAGGAGAAGCTGTCGGCGTGGGGGATCTCGTACGGGACGTACGTGGGGGCGGTGTACGCGCAGAAGTACCCCGAGCGCACCGACCGCTGGGTCCTCGACAGCAGCGGCGACCCGAACCCGGCCCGGGTCGCGCGCGGCTGGCTGGCGAACATGTCGCAGGGGGCGGACGACCGCTTCCCCGAGTTCGCGGACTGGGCGGCGGACCCGGCGCGCGGGGAGCTGCGGCTGGCCCGGCGGGCCTCGGAGGTCAGGCCGTCGTTCATCGCGCTGGCGGCCCGGCTGGACCGCGACCCGAAGCCGACGACCACCGCCGACGTCCCCCTGACCGGCAACGTGCTGCGCCAGGCCCTCCAACTGGCCCTGTACGGCGACGACACGGCCTTCGAAGGAATGGCCCGCCTCGTCAAGGCCGCCCAGGACCCGGCCGCGAAGCCGGCCCTGCCGCCGGCGCTCGCCCAGCCGCTGTCGGACGCCGACGCGGCGGTCTCCCTCGCGGTCGTCTGCAACGATGTGCGCTGGCCGGGGCCGGCCTCCGGGCACGCCCGCGCCGTGGCCGCCGACCGGGCCGCGCACCCGCTCACCGCCGGCATGCCGGCGAACATCACGCCCTGCGCGTTCTGGAAGGACGTCCCGGCGGAGAAGCCCACCCGGATCACGTCCCGGGGCCCGTCCAACGTCCTGATGATCCAGAACCTCCGCGACCCCGCCACCCCGTACTTCGGCGCGCTGAAGATGCGCGAGGCGTTCGGCGACCGCGCCCGTCTGGTCACGGTCGACAGCGGCGGCCACGGCTCGTACCTGGGCACCGGCAACGCCTGCGGCGACCGCACGGTCACCGCGTTCCTCGCCGAGGGGCAGCGGCCGGAGCGGGACGTGCACTGCGCGAGCTGAGCCGGCGGAGGGACGGACGCGGCGCGGCGCAGGCGACGGCTTCAGGGCCTGCCGCGCCGCGTCGCACGCGGCGGGTCCGGGCCGCCCGGCGCGGTGCGACGGCTGGGTCGCATGGGAACACAGGTGCCAGTGTGAGCTGGGCGTTCGATTAATGACGGCCTACAGGCTACTAATCCGGCCAGATGTGTCCGGTCCGCTTGCCTGCCCGCCCCCCGAGGGCAGCATGGTGCTGGCCGCCTCAAGGGCGGTTCGCGCCGAGCGCGAGAGACTCGGGGGTACTCGTGACAGACGCGTGGCCGCGTTCGACCTTCCTCAGCCGGCTGCGGAGCACCACCCTGGCCGACCTCATGAGCCAGGGGACTCCGATGGCGTATCCCGCCCATCGGCAGCTGCTCCAGCAGGGCGACGAGAGCCGGCACGTCCTGCTGCTCACCCAGGGCGTGGTGAAGGTCGTCGCGAGCTCGGAGAGCGGATACGAGATGCTGCTCGCCGTCCGGATAGGAGGCGATCTCGTAGGGGAGATGGCCGCGTTCGAGGAGCGCCCGCGCTCCGGGACGGTGATCGCGTGCAGCGATGTGACCGCGCGCATCATTCAGATGAGCACGCTGGAGACCTTTCTCACGGACCATCCGGACGCCATGAAAGCGATGATGCGCATGCTCTCCGCCCGGCTGCGGTGGGCGAATCGGCGACGTATCGACTTTCGCGCTTACGACGCGCTGACCCGACTCGCCCGATTACTCGCGGAACTGAGCCAGGTGTACGGAATCCCCGTACCCGGCAGCGGGGGAAAGCGCACTGTGCTCGGCGTCATGCTGACCCAGCCGGAACTGGCCTCTTTGGCGGGCCTCGCGCTGGGCACGGCGGAGAAGAGCCCTCGCCACCCTTACCCAGCATGGCCTGGTGGAACGCAGTTACCGGAAGATCACTATCTGTGACGTCCCAAGGCTGTTGGAATTCGCCAAAGTCGTGGATGACAACCCGTACTGATACGGGGTCTGATCTCACCCGTCCTCCTAGCCTCTCGGGCAGCACTTCGCAGGAAGTGCCGTAAGAGAGAGGAATGGCCGGGTGGCCGAGTGGTCCGGGTTCTACCCCTGTACATGCATAGCAATGGACGCAATGTCTTACGGACGCAACAACGACCGTAGGCAGTCCGAGATTCAGCACGACCTGCCGCGTATCACCGCCCGCGCGGCCGCCGGCGCCGGGCTCGACCGGTCGCGTTGGCAGATTCAGCGCAAGGGCGACGAGGAGCTGGCCGTCCTCCCCATGGACGGCACGGAGCCGCGCCTCGTCGACGACTTCATCCGCCACCTGGTATCCGAGCTGGGGCAGTACAACAGCCTGCGCACCCCCGAAGCCCGGATGCGGCTGCGGGCCGCCCTGCACCACGGACCGGTCGAGCTGGCCGACAACGGCTTCGCCGGCTCGACGGTGGTGACCACCGCGCGGCTCCTCAGCTCCCGCCCTCTCTATGACGCGTTGAAGGCGAACGAGAGCGCCGATCTGGCGGTGCTGCTCTCCGACGACGTCTACCGCTCCACGGTGGCCGGCGGCCACACCACCCTGTCCGCCGCGGACTTCCAGCGCGTCGCCGTGCAGGAGAAGGAGTACGAGGCGGGGGCCTGGCTCCGGGTCCCCGGCGTCCTCACGAACGGCTCGCAGTCCGCACCCGCCACGGCGGCCCCGGCGGCGCAGCCGCCGCAGCAGCCTCGGGACTCCGGCGCGGCCGCCGACGGCGCCCCCGCCCGCACCGAGTACCGGGGCGAGCGGATCAACGTCAACAACTTCCACGCCCCTGTGGACGCGCAGCGCGCCGTCTTCGGCTTCGGGGGCGACGGTGGCTGACGACCCCGAGGGCCAGGACCCTCCAGACGGCCCGAGCGAGCCGCCCGTCCCCGGCCCCGAGGAGGAGCAACCCCAACAACCCCAAGCCCAGCAGGACGACCTCGACCAGGACGCGCAGCCCGGCGACGACCCCGACCCGCAGCCGCGCGCCGAGCGCACCGCGCCGGACGAGCAGGAGGAGGACGGCAAGGGGTACGACGATCTGCGCGTCGTCTTCGGCCGGCAAGTCCACAACAACTTCTACGGAACGGTGGACGCGACCGGAGCGGCGTTCGGCATGGGCACGGGTGCCGCCCCCGGCCTCTCGCCCGGCACCGTCGAGCCCGAGGAGGTCGACCGGGCGCTCCGCTGCTATCTGGCGCCGAGGCCCTGCTTCGGGGAGGCGCTGGACAAGCTGCGCGCGGACCACATCGTGGTGCTGACCGGGCCCGGCGACTGCGGGCGCGGAGCGAGCTCGTTCGCGCTGCTCAGGGCGGCGACGGAGGCCGGGGCCGCACTGCGGAGCCTGTCCCCCGCCAACTCGCTGGCAGAACTGGCCGCGTCCAGCGCCCTCAAGCCCGGTCAGGCGTACGTGATCCTCGACTACGTCGGGGAGCGGAACGTCGCCGCGGTGCAGGCGTTCGACATCCGGCGCCTGGGCGAGGAGCTGCGCCGCAAGGGCTCGTACCTGGTGATCACGGCGGGGGAGGACGCCCAGCGGCGACTGGCGCTGAGGGAGTACTGCGTACCGTGGCAGGCCCCCGATCCGCTGGAGCTGCTCGACCACTGCGCGCTGCGCCTGCCGCCCGCCGACATCCCGCCGGGCGCCGTGGCGGAGCTGCGGGAGCGGGTGGCCGAGCTGCGCCGCCCCGCGGACGTCGTCGCCGTGGCAGCGCGCCTGCCCGACGGGGTGGAGGCGGCCCTGAAGACGCTGGGCGACAGCGACCGGGAGCTCGTACGCGGCTGGTTCGCCGCGGAGCCCGGCGCCGGCGACCTGCTGCCGCTCGCCGCGCTCGTGTTCCTCGACGGCGTCCCGGAGCGCACCTTCGAGAAGGCGTCCTTCCTGCTGGGCGCCTACGTCCGCGACTGGGAGCAGAGCGGCGAGCTCCCCGCCGCCGATCCGGACGCCGCGGCGGCGACGGCGCCGCGCCGGGTGACGTTCGAGCAGACCCGGGCGCGGTGGCAGGAGCGGACCGCCGGGCTGGTGCGGACCGAGCGCCGGCCGGGGCCGGGCCAGGACTCCAGCCGCAGCGAGCGGCGCGTCGTCTTCGCCTCGCCCCGCATCCGCGAGCTGGTCGTCGGCGAGCTGCACGATCTGTACGGCTACCAGCTCTGGTACCCGCTGCGGCAGTGGCTGGGCCATCAGGCGCTGGAGGGCGACCTGACCGCGCGCGCCGAGGTGGCCAAGGGCGTCGCCCTGTACGCCCGGCACGCGCTCGCCGAGGTCGACGAGAGCCTGCTCCAGGCCTGGTCCGACGGGCTCACCAACCAGCGGGTGACCGCCGCGCTGGCCCTGCAGTTCATGTGCGAGGACGAGCACCTGGCGCCCCAGGCGCTCAACCTCGCCCTCAGCTGGGCGGTCGACCGGGGACCCGACCGGGCCGTCACGACCGCCATGGCGCTCAGCGGCCGGCTCGGCTGCCTCTACCGGCTCCAGGCCCTCAACTGGGTCTGGTTCCTGACCACGCGCGGCGAGCGGATCGCGTTCGCCGCCCGCCGCTCCCTGGTCCTGCTGCTCCAGACCGCCGAACAGGACGCCGAGCGCGCCCTGTTCACCCTGCGCTATGTGCGCACCCGGATCAAGGACGCCGAACCCCGGTCGAGGGACCTGTCCAACGCGCTGCGGGCGACCGTCCAACTGCTGGAGTCGGAACGGCTGGAGGAGCCCGGCACGGTCGCCGCGGCCCTGCTGCGCGAGACCCCGGGCAGCGCGCGGCAGCTCGGCTCGCTGTGGGCGAGCGTCCTGCACAGCGTCTGCCGCCGCAGGGCGGTCGGCGCCCTGTGCCGGACGCTGGCGGCCCTGCGCGACGACCCCGCGGCGGCGGACGCCGTGCGCGAGCTGGGCGAGGCGATGCGCGCCGAGACGCAGCCCCGGCAGTGGACCGCCCTCCAGCACGACCTGTCCATCGCTCTGAGACATCCCGACTACGCGATCCCCGGCACCCGCCGACTGGCGGACGTGCTCCTCGGATCGATGCGGAGCCGGCCGGCGGCGAGCGGCAGCGGCCGCCCGCCGGCCCGCTCCCGGATACCCGTCCCCGTCGTCTCTTCCGTTCAAGGAGGCCGAAGCAAGTGAACTACCCGGTAATCGACGAGCACGTCCTGGGCGCCGTCGAAGGCGTCTGGTGGTCGCGGCGCCGCAGCCGCGACGACGTGCCCGCGCTGCCGCCCGGCGCGGTCTACGTCTTCCGCGTCGGCGGGAACTACCGCCAGTTCCCCGAAGGCATGGTGTTCGACCCGTCCCACGCCGATGTGATCGACGCGTCCTCGGTCAGCCTGGTGGACACCCGCGCCCGCCTGGTCGAGGTCGAGCGGACCCTCCCGTCGGTCAGCGAGGCCGACAACTTCACCGTCAGGGCGTCCTTCACCTGCCAGGTCACCGACCCCACGCTCATCGCCCGGCAGGGCGTCATCGACGTCACCGTGGCTCTGCGCGCCTATCTGGCGGGCGACCCCGACCTGCCGCGGGTCAGCGCCGGCCACCGGGTCGAGGAGGTCAACGCGGTGCGCCGCGAGGTGACCCACCGGATGACCGCGTACAGCGCGATCGTGCCGCCGCGGGTCGTGGGGATGAGCGTCGAGTTCGTCAGCGCGGAGGTGCACGCCTCGGAGGAGCTGCGCGACTGGGAGCAGAAACTGCGCGACGAGCGCCGCTCGCAGGAGCTCATCCGCGGCCAGCGCGACTTCGAGACGCAGGACGCCCACCGGATCGCCGAGCTGCTCTCCCAGGGGTCGGACTACGCGGACGCCTTCGGCATCGCCAGGAGCCGTATCGACGTGGCCCAGGCGGCGGAGCGGATCCACCGCAGCGCCGACACGGAGTCGGCCCGCCGCGAGCAGGCCGCCGAGGCGGACCGGGCGCACGCACGGGCACGGGAGACCGCGGAGGCGCAGATGCGGCGCGACGTGGTGCTCCAGCTGCTGAGGCAGATGGGCGGCTCCGACACCTACGTCGACTACCACCAGGTGCTCGAGCAGGTGCTGCGGGACACGGGCGGACAGCTCGGGAGCGGCGGCGCGGGGCCGGCCGTCGCGGAGGTGGAGTCCGGGCGGGGACGCCCCGGGCCGGACGATCCCCGGGGGCGGGGCGCCGGCCGCGACGCGCACGACGGCTTTCTGACCGACGAGGACGATCTCCTTGACTGAGCCCTCGACGAACGACGCCGTTGACTCCTCGAACACTGGCGACTCCTCGAACTCTGCCGACTTCTCGAACTCCGGCGACTTCTCGAACTCCGGCGGGGCGGACTCCGGCGGGGCGGACTCCGGTGGGCGTGCGGACTCAGGTCGGCGGCCCGGCTCCGGGCGCCATGGCTCGGGGCGCCATGGCTCGGGCCGTCCCGCCGCCGAGCGTCTCGACGCGGCGCGTCGGCTGCGCACCCTGACCGGCGTC
The DNA here is from genome assembly GCF_040681075.1 of Streptomyces sp. NPDC051907. Taxonomy (NCBI): domain Bacteria; kingdom Bacillati; phylum Actinomycetota; class Actinomycetes; order Kitasatosporales; family Streptomycetaceae; genus Streptomyces; species Streptomyces sp. NPDC051907. Next base: position 49,727 of record NZ_JBFAYB010000063.1, read on the forward strand.
GACGAGACCCTGCTCTCCCGGGTCCCGTACGAACGCAGCAGGTACACGGCGCTCGGCGGCGTGGTCCTCGGCACCGCGGTCGTCGCCGCGTTCTCCATGTGGAACTTCGCCACGCAGGCGCTCGGCAGGGCGTCCGTCCTGGTCGTGGTCCCGACCGTGATCTGGATGCTGTTCGTCCTCAACCTGGACCGCTGGCTGGTCACGCCCCAGCCGAACGCACGGCGCCGCCTCGCCGGGCCGCTCGTCATGCGGCTGGTGATCGCCGTGCTGCTCGGCGCGGTCGTCGCCGAGCCGCTGGTGCTGCGCATCTTCGCGACCGCCGTGGAGGAGCGCATCGCCGACGAGCGGACCGCCACGCTGGACCGGCTCCAGGACGACCTGGTCCGCTGCAACCCCGTGCCGTCGAAGACGGAGACGGCCAAGCCCGAGGACTGCGACGGGCGGGTGCTGTCCTTCGGCGCGTCCCCCGGCAGCCAGACCGTCGAGCTGAAGGCGCTGCGCTCGGACGTCGCGGAGCTTCAGGAGCGGGTGGACCGGGACACCGACCGGCTGGAGGAGATCGGCTCCGAGGTGCGGGACGAGTGCCGCCAGCTGATCCGCATCGCCGGGACCAATCTGTTCCAGCGGAGCAGCGAGTGCCTGCGGCTGCGCGCGAAGGAGAACGCGTACAAGAACGACCACCGCACCGACGAGAACGAGAAGCGGCTGGCCGGCATGAACAAGCGGATCGCCACGATCGAGGGCGCGTTGACGTCCTCGCGCGGCGACTTCGTCAAGGCCCGTGCCGAGGGCATCGACAAGCGCATGGGCGAGGAGCGGGCGAAGCAGAAGGAGATCGGCGTACTGGAGCGGATGCGGGCGCTGCACGAGCTGGCGAGCGGGAACTCCGTCCTGTTCGTCGGCATCTGGCTCGTGCGCGCGCTGTTCGTGCTCCTGGACGCGCTGCCGGTGCTGGTGAAGTTCCTGAGCGGGGAGAGCGCGTACGACCGGATGCTCACCATCGAGAGCAACAGCGCCGTCAAGATCCACGGCGAGGAGGTGCGGCTGGTCGAGCGCCGGGCGATGGCGGACATCGAGATCGCCCAGGACGCCATCGAGCAGGAGGTCAGGCGTAGCCGGGCCGAGTCCGAGGCGGCCCACCGCGAGCACGCGGCGGCGATGAACATCCGGGTGCGGCAGGCGGTGAACGCGCTGGAGGACGAACTGCGGCGCACATCGGACGTCTGAGCCCGACCCGAGAGCAGTACGGCCGCCCCAGGGCCTCGCCCTGGGGCGGACCCATGGGCGTTCACGGCAGGAACGGAAGGAGAGGTCATGTCCAGCACACGCGAGGGAGAGTCGGCGGCGGGCCAGGGCGCGGAACTCGTACGCGTTCTGATCGCCGAGACCCGGGAGGAACTGCTGAAGGCGGACAACAAGGCGGGCCTGATGCTCACCGCGCTGGGGGCGGCGCTGACCGCGCTGCTCGGCGCGATCGGCGCGGGCGGCATCGCCCCCCAGCACTACGGCCCGCTGCCGCAGGCCCTCTTCTGGGCGGGCTGCGCCGCATGGCCGCCGTCCCTGGTCATGCTGGGGCTGGCGGTGGCCCCGCGGGTGGGGAAGCCGCAGGGGCTGCGCGCGCACTACTTCGGGGACGCGACGGCGACCTCGGTCTGCGCGCTGAGCGCGATCGTGCGGCGGACCGATCCGCTGGACCGGGACGTGAGCCAGTTCGCGGTGCTGTCGCGGACGGTGTGGATCAAGTACCGCTGCATACGCCACGGGATGGCGTGGGGCACGGCGTTTGTGATGCTCACGTCTGTGGGACTGCTGACGGGGGCGTTGGCCTGACCTGATGGGTGCGCTGGCCTGGTACGCGGCTGGCGGCCTGGCGACCCGCGGCTGGCGGCCTGGCGACCCGCGGCAGGCGGCCGGCGACCTGGCGGCCGGCGGCCCGGCGATCCGGAGGCTGGCGACCCGCGGCCGGCGAACTGGCGGCTGGCGATCAGCGACCCGGCGACCGGCGATCCGCGACCGGCGGCCCGGCGACCGGCGCCCCGTAGATCCTCG
>NZ_JBFAYB010000064.1:0-51446 GCF_040681075.1 Streptomyces sp. NPDC051907
GCGGCCGCGACGCGGGGGGCGAGGTCGCCGCCGCTGGGCGCGACGACCGCGCCGACCTGCGGCGGCCACTCCTGTACGGCGGCACAGTGGCCGCGCAGGAACAGCGGCGCGTCGAGCCGCTCGGCGGCGAGCGCGGCGACGATCACGGCCGGTCCGGTGGTCGCGTCGACGCCGACGGCGGGCCCGGGCGAGCCGAGTGCGCGCTGGACGGCCCGGACCGTGCGGTCGACGGCCGTGCGCAGGGCGGCGGGCGTGATCGGCTCCCCGTCGACGACGAGGGCGCCGGGGACTGCGCTCATATCGGGTCTCCCCCTTCGACTGACCGGTCCTCCTCGGCGTGCGCTGCTCCTTGGGGGCCCTCGGTCAGGAACAGCCTTCTGACGCCGGGCGGCACGTCGCCGTCGGCCACGGCGATCCGGACCAGCGCGATGCGCCCCGACGCCGCGGTCTCCCGCGCCCGGCGCAGGGCCGCGGGGATCGCGTCGAGGTCCGGCGAGACGGCCTCGCCGCCCAGGGCGCGGACGATGTCGTCGACGGGCATCGGGCGGGCGAAGCGGGTGAGTCCGGCGGGCGCGCCCACTTCGGTGCGCAGCAGCCGGGGCCAGCCGTAGCCCTGGTTGTCGAAGACGAGCAGGACCAGTCCGAGGCCGAGTTCGGCGGCGGTGGGCAGGGCGTCCAGGCCCATCTCGACGCCGCCGTCGCCGCACACCACGACGGTGGGGCGGCCCTGGGCGGCGAGGGCGACGCCGGGCGCCGCGGCCGTGCCGAAGCCGAGCATCGTCTGCTCGCCGGGGACGACGGTTCGCCCGCGCGGCCCGACCCGGTGGACGGGCCAGTGGTAGGACCAGATGTCGTTGAGGCCGTTGTCGTGGACGGTGACGGCGTCGGGGAGGATCTCGTCGAGCGCGTGCAGGGCGGTGCGCGCGGGCGAGGCCGCGCAGTCGCCTTCGGCGGTCCAGCTGAGCCAGGCCGTGCGCCGGGCGCGGGCCGCGCCGCGCAGCCAGTCGGTGCGCGCCGGGCTCCGCTCCGGCAGCAGCGCGGTCAGCCGGGACGCCGTCTGGGCGGCGTCGCCGAGGAGCGCGGCCGCGGGCTCGGCCATTCCCCCGCCGAACGCGGCCGGGTCGCAGTCGATCTGCACCAGGGCGACCTCGTCGAGGGTGTCCCAGCCCATCCGGGCGGTCTCCTCCAGTCGGCTGCCCACGGCGAGCACGGTGTCCGCTCCGCACTGGACGGTCTCCAGCGGCGGTGTGGCGTACAGCCCGACCGAGCCGCAGACCAGCGGATGGTCCTCCGGCACGGCGCCGCGCCCGGCCGCCGTCGTCATGACGGGCGCGCCCCAGCGCTCGGCCAGCGCGAGCGCCGCGGGGCCCGCTCCGGCCGCGCGGGCGCCGCCGCCGAGGAGCAGCAGCGGGCGCTCGGCCGCGGCCAGGACGCCTGCGGCGCGCCGCAGTTCGTCGTCGGCGGGCACGGAGCGCAGTCGCCGCACGGGCCCGCTGTACGGCTGGGCGCCGGCGACGCCCTCGGTGGCCTCGTGGGCGATCTCGACGACGCTCACTCCGGGCCGGCCGTTGACGGACATGTGCACGGCTCTGCGCAGCGCCCAGGTCAGCGCTCCCGCGTTCGGCACGCGTAGATACGTGGTGGTGAAGGCCGCGGCGAGGGCCGCCTGGTCGACGTCCTGGAAGCCGCCGCGTCCCAGCCCCTCGGCGGGGACGCGGGTGGTCACCACGATGAGCGGCGCGCACACCGAGTCGCCCTCGACCAGCGCGGTGACGGCGTCGCCGAACGGCGGTCCCGCGCCCAGCGCCAGGACGACGGGCTTGCCGGTGATCTGGGCGTGGCCGACCGCCATGCAGGCGCCGGCGCGGTGGGCCCGTACCCCGACCGCGCGCAGCTTGGGGTGCGCGTCGGCCGCGTCGAGCAGCCCGGGTTCGTCGGTGGGCAGGCCGAAGACGGTCTCGCAGCCGGCGTCGGCCAGGCAGTCGGCGGCCCGCTGCCACACATCGGCGCTCATGTCCGCACCGCCTCCCCGCGGGCGGCGCGGAGCAGCACGCTGTCCAGGCCGTCGAGCGCTCCGCCGAGCAGGCGTGCCTCGCTCGTCGTGGCGCCGTCCGGGCCGATCAGCGCCGCCGCCGCGAGCAGGGTCTCCTCGCCCGCCGCTCGTCCGTGCACGACCTCGCAGACCACCGCGGCGGGGACCGTGCCCGACTCGACCGCGGCCATGGCCCAGCGCAGCGCCGACTCGCCGGCGCCGCCGGGCGTCGCCAGGGCGTAGCAGGGGCCCTGCCAGGCGTGCTCGACGGTGAACCGGCCGAGCAGCAGGGACGGTTCGAGCGCCAGCGACACCGAGGGCCGCAGCCGCTGGGCGGTGTCCTCGCACTTCGCGGTGAACTCGGCGACGGCACGCAGGCAGTAGTCGGTCGCGGCGAGCACGATGGGCGCCTCGCGCGGCGGCTCCGGCTCGGCGACCAGCTCCGCGAGGACGCGGGCGACCAGTTGTACGGCGCCGGGGCCCGGGCGCCCGACGTCGGCGACCAGCGCCCGCGCGAACCCGGCGCGGGCCCCCGGCGGAATCGTCGTCGTCGTTGCGCTCACCGCAGCGGCCCGGTGATGACGGACTGCCGCAGTCCGGCCTCCGCCGACAGCAGCAGCGGCCGGCCGATCAGCCGCCCGTCGCGCCGGATGCTGCTGGCGTGCACGCCGTACCCGCCGAACGGCTGGTTGCCGTCCTCCGCGTCGAGCGTGGTGGCGTTGCGGCTGATGACGCCGGTGCCCAGGGTCTCGCCCGTCAGCCGGGGCTCGCCGAGCACGGAGACGTACATCCCCCGCTCCAGCTCCTCGGGGCTGCGGGCCCACTCGCGGAGCATCTCCGGGTCCTCGTACGGCACGATGCAGAAGACCGGCGAGAACAGCTCCGGCGGATGGAAGCCGGTCCCCTCGGGGAAGACCAGCAGCGACGGCTCGACCAGCATCCGGTCGGCGTCCACCTCGCCGCCGCTGACCACATGGTCGGCGTTCTCGGCGAGGAACTCGGCCGCGCCTTCCACGGCGTCGTCGTAGACCAGCGGGGTGAGCACGGTGTCGGGCCAGCTGCGCGCCCCGACGGTGAGGACGGACAGCTCGGCGCGCAGCTGCTCCACGATCGCGTCGAGGCGCAGCCGGTGCACGAAGACCACGTCCGGGCAGAGGCAGTCCTGGCCGGAGTTGTAGAGCCGGGCGCGCAGGATCGCGCGGCAGGCCGCGCCGGGGTCGGTGCGGGGGCCGACGATCAGCGGGTTGGGCCCGGAGCCCATGACGAGGAACAGCGGCCGGTCGCCGACGTCGTTCATCACGTCGTACGCGTTGGAGGGCTGCCCGGTGAAGACGACCGCGTCGGAGGCCGAGCAGACCGGCTTGAACTGCCGCTGGGAGACGTCGATCATCTTGATCCGCTGGGCGAGGTCCGGGTCGAGGCGGCTGCTGATCAGCTTGTGCACGGCGTAGGCGGTGTCCCGGATGCGCGCGGACGGCCGGATGACCACCTCGTCGCAGTACAGCGCGGGGATCAGGCCGAACAGGGCGTATGAGTAGAGGATGTTGTTCGACGGGAGGAACACCGAGAGCCGGGAGAGCTGGGGCGGGCAGTTGCGCGCCAGCTCCCAGGGCGCTCCCGTCAACGCCCCTATCGAGCGCAGCAGTTCGTCGCGGGCACTGCTGTAGGTGGCCACCCGGGTCAACTGCGCCAGCAGGTCGTCGCGGCAGCTCAGCAGGGCGGAGGCCGTCCTCATCGCCTTCTCGTGCGCGGCTTCGAGATTGGGCCAGGTACGGGTGAACGACTCCAGGACAGGCATGGACGGATGGCTCATCGAGCTGTCTCCTCGCGGCACGGGGCTGTCGGCGGGCCGACGGAACCGGTGGGCAGCCGAAAGGTCTCCAGCAGTTCTCGAGACCGTACGACTAATGTTCCTACGCTCTTGGCACTAGAGCGTGGAACTCATCCCGATGCAGCGATGACAGCCACAGTAGACAGAAGAAGGAATTCGTGTCCAGAGAAGAGAAGGAGAAGGAGAAGGAGCGGGTCGGCGAATTACTCTCAAGAGAAATACCCACGCGCTCGATTCCCGCTCGCGGCGCGATCGCCGACGTCCCTTCGGGGAGCGTGGATTCACCGGCTGTCGATTCCGCTTGTCCGGGCCGCCGACCGCTTCCAGGCGTCGAGCCGTACGGACTCCAGCGCGCCATGCTGCTGCGCGCCGACTACGACGCGGACGGCCATCCGACCCTCCACCGCTATCCGCCGGTCCATGAGCTGATCGAGCTGCACGGTCCGTTGGACCGCGAGGCGCTCGCGACGGCGGTCCGGCTGGCGACCGAGGACGTCGACGCGCTGCGCGGCCGGCTGCGGTCCTTCGGCGGCACGGTGCGCTGGGTTCCCGACGGCCGCCCTCCGGCGCGGCTGGAGGACGTGGCGCCGGGGACGCGGCTCGCGGTCGTCGCACGGTCGCTGCGCGCCCCCTCCTACCGGCCCTTCCATCTCCAAGAGGACCCGGCGGCGCGCTTCCTGCTCGCGCGGACCGGCGACGAGGAGCATCTGCTGCTGATCGCGCTGGACCACGCCTGCGCCGACGGGCGCACGCTGGTCCTGATCGTCCGCAGGCTGCTGCGCTGGTACTCCGCGCTGCGCGCGGGACCCGGCCCGGCCCCGGGCGCCCTGCCCTCCTTCCGCTCCTTCGCCGCGCGGTTCGCGGGCGCGACGGGCGAGCAGGCGGACGAGCAGGAGAGCGCCCGGAGGTACTGGCGGCGGGCGCTGGAGCTCGCGGCGGAGCCCGGCCGGCGGCCCTCGTTCCCCGGCGGCGGCTGGCAGCCGCTGCACGACCGCCGCACCGAGCGCCGTAGCGTGCGCGCGCTGAGCGACGCGGAGCTGGCCGGCGTACGGGAGAGCGCCGCGGCCCTCGGCGCCGACCGCCACCAGGTCTTCCTGGCCGCGACCGAGCTGGTCGTCTCCGCATGGTGCCCGCCCGAGGGCGGCGAGGCTCCTCGTTTCGTGCCGCTCAACTACTTCCGCAGCGGCCGCCACCGCAGGGACTGGCTCAATGTCCCGGGGCCGCTGGCCGAGCCCGCGGTGAGCGTGCGGTCGGAGCCCGGGGCCCGTGAGCTGGGAGCCTGGCTCAGCGCCTTCGTCGCCGCGAACACCGCGTCGCCGCCCTTCTTCGGGCATGCGCTGCGGGAGTTCGAGACGCCCGAGACCGAGGCGGACCGGCTGGTGCTGTTCAACTTCCTGCCGCCGCTGGGCCGGATGCGCGCCGAGGGCCTGCGGGTCGTGCCCTGCTCCGCCGAGCTGTCCGAGGCGCTGGAGCCCGAGGACGCCCGAAACCGGTTCGGTATCTACGTACGGCTGCTCCAGGACCTGGACGGGCCGCTGGTCCTCCATGTCGACCACGATCCGCGGGTGCTGCCCGACGGCGGCCCGTTCGCCGCGGCGCTCCTGGACCTCGTGCAGCTGGCCGGACGGCGGCCGCGGACCTCGCTGGACGAGGCGTGCCGCCGGGTCCGGGCGCACTGGGGGTGATCGACGCACCCGCAGGCAACCGTCGAGCCGCCCCGCGTACCGCACTCAGGCCATAGCGGCCGTGTTACTCCCGGAGGAAGCAGAGATGTTCAGAGAACTGCTCAAGTCGAAGATCCACCGCGCCACCGTCACCCACGCGGACCTGCACTACGTCGGGTCCATCACCGTCGACTGCGAACTGCTCGAGGCCGCCGGGCTGATCGCCGGCGAGAAGGTCGACGTCGTGGACGTCAACAACGGCGCCCGGCTGTCCACGTACGTCATCGAGGGCGAGCCGGGCTCCGGCGTCATCGGCGTCAACGGCGCGGCGGCCCGGCTGGTCTCCCCCGGCGACCTCGTGATCATCATCGGCTACGGCATGCTGCACGACTCCGAGCTGGCGGACCACCGCCCGCGGGTCGTCTTCGTCGACGGCGACAACCGGATCACCGGCGCCGGCGCGGATCTGACGGAGCCCGTCGCGGGCTCCTGGCGCGGCGAGTTCGTCCGCTGACCGATCCGGCGAGACCCCGAGGAGAGTGGCCCATGAGCAGCAGCACCGCGTCCGCGCAGGCCGGATCCCACCCCTGGTTCACGGACGGCGAGCACCCCGATCCCGCGTCGCTGCGGCTGCTCTCCGCCGCCGAGACCCATGAGCTGCTGCACCGGGAGCTGGCCGGGCTGAGCGTGCCGCTCGAAGGCCCGCTGCCGGCCCAGCCGTTCGTGGTGCCGCAGCGGTCGTACGACGAGCTGTTCGACGTCGCCCGTACGCTGCTGGCGCTGGTGCGACGGGCGGTGCTCGCGCTGGGCGGCGGGTGGCCCGAGCGGGCCGAGGCGCTCGGCGCGGAGCCCGGCGACTATCCGCTGCTGTCGGGGCTGGACCACACCGAGACCGAGTACTGCTCGATGATGGCCCGGCCCGACATCGTCATCGGCGAAAGAGGGCCGCAGCTGCTGGAGTTCAACGTCAGCGGCACCTTCGGCGGCCCGAACGAGACGCACGGTCTGAGCGCAGTGTGGCGGCGCACCCATAGCGAGCGGTTCTTCGGGCACGACCCGCTGGCCGCGCGGGTGCGGGCTTTCGAGGACGTGTGCGCGAGCCGGGGGCTGCCGAGGGCGATCGCGGTCGTCGGGAGCCTCGGGGATCTGCTCGACACCGCCGACGTCCGCTTCCAGGAGCTGGAGCTGGAGCAGTTCAGACGGCGGGGCTTCACCGCCGACTTCTTCGAGCCCGACGCCCTGACCGAGGCCCTCGGCCGGCCCGGAAGCCTGCGCTACCCGCTCGGCCTGCGCAACTTCGCCCCGGCCGACTGGAAGGAGCGCGGCATCAGCATGGAGCCCGTCCGCGACGCCCAGCGCTCTGGAATGCTCCTCCTCCCGCCGCAGAGCAGCGGGCTCCTCGCCAACAAGAAGGCCCTCGCCCTCGTCTCCGAGGGCCGCCCCTGGATGACCCGCGCCGAACGCCGCATCGCCGACCGGCACCTGCCCTGGACCCGTATCACCCTGCCCGGGCGCACCGCCTGGCGCGGCGAGGAGCACGAGCTGGTGCGACTGGTGCTCGACCGGCCCGAACGGTTCGTGCTGAAGAAGGCCATCGGGATGATGGGCCGAGAGGTCCTGGTGGGCCGCCACACCGAGCCCGTCGACTGGCAGCGAGCTGTCCAGGCCGCGTTCGTCAGCGGCGACAGCGTCGTCCAGGAGTACGTCGAGGCCGCGACCTGCCCGCTCGAACTCACCGACGGCCAGAGCCTCTACACCGCGCAGGTCGCCCCCGTGCTCAGCCCCATGCTCTTCGGCGACCGGCCCGGCGGCTGCATGGCGCGCTACTACGCGGCCAAGCCGGCGGCCGGCGGAGTGGTCAGCGTCAGCGCCTATGGCGCCTCCGAGAACGCGGTGCTGACCTGGGCCTGAGGCCTGGACTCCAGTTGTCCTCAAGACCGTCCGGCTAACGTGCAGCGGCCGTCCGCATCGTTCGACGGGAGCGCGTCTATGCGTGAGTCACCGCGGAACTGGCCGCTGCTCAGACTGGCCCTGTCCCTGTTCGCCCTCAGGCTCGGCGCGACCATGACGGCCGTCGGGCTGCCCCTGCTGGTGCTCAAGGAGTACGGCTCGGGGGTGCAGGCCGCGCTCACGCTCGCCCTGGAGCTGCTGCCGAACGTGCTGTTCGGAGCGGTCGTCGGGGATCTCGTGGACCGCGGGGACCCGCGCCGCTACGCGATGGGCGGCGCGCTCGGCGGCGCGCTGGTGATCCCTCTGCTGCCGGCCGCGGACGCGCTGTGGCAGATCCAGCTGCTGGCGGTGGCCTCCGGCGTCGCGTACGCCTTCGGGGTGCCGGCCCGGATGTCGCTGCGCACGGTGGCCGTGCCCGCGGGGGCCGAGCTGCGCGGGAACGCGCTGCTGGTCTCGGCGCAGCGGCTGCCGAACCTCATCGGGCCCGCGGTCGCCGGCCTGCTCGTGCCGTTCGGGATGTCGCTGCTGTTCTTCACGGACGCGGCCTTCGCTCTCCTCGCCGCGCTGCTGTTGATCGGCATGCCCGCGCCGCCGCCCGTCGCGGCCGACGACGCGGGGCCCACAGCGCCCGCCGCGGCCGGGGGCGGCCGGCGGTCGGCGCTGGCTCTCACGCTGCGCCGGATGTTCGTCGACAATGTGCGGGAGCTGACGCGGCTCGTCACGAAGGACCGTTTCCTCGCGGTGATGACGCTCACTTCCTTCACTTATATGTTCGGCTTTGGAATCAGCAAGCTCTTCCTTCCGCTCTACGCACTCAATCATTACGACAGCGTTCCCGGAATGTTCGGCTATCTCGCCGCCGGAATTGGGCTCGGCGCCTCGCTCGGGGGTTTTCTCGCCGCCGCGTTCGGACGGTTTCGCCAGGGCGCCGTCTATATGACGGTGAACGTGGTCGAGGGAGTCTGCTGGCTGATGCTTCCGCTGCTGGACCATCCGGCGCCGGCCATCGCCGTGCTCGTGCTGGCGGGCGCGTTCGAGGCCGTCGGCACGGTCGTGTTCTACGCCGAGGTGCAGAGCCGGCTCGCGGCCCGGATGACCGGACGCTACTTCGCGCTGCTGATCCCGCTCTGCGACGCCTTCCTCGTGCTCGGGGTCTGGGCGTCGGGGGCGCTGACCGGCTTCGGCGAGCTGAGCCTGGCCGCCCTGATCGCCGTGGCGATGGCCGGTCCCGCGCTGATGCTCGCGCCCGGGCTGCTCGGCGGCAGAAGGCCGCCGCCGGAGCGGAAGACGCCCGTCGCCGCCCCCGCCGCCGTATCCGCCGAGGAGTGAGCCGATGGACACCGCCCCCCAGGAACGCCTCGGCGCGCCCGCGGCCGCCGCGCTGCCGGGCGTCGAGCCGTACGGTCTGCAGCGGGAGATGCTGCTGCGCGCCGAGTACGGCCCCGACGGCTCGCCGATCGCGCACCGCTATCCGCCGGTCCATGAACTGCTGGTGCTGCGCGGCCCGTTGGAGGCGGAGCTGCTGGCGCGGGCGGCCCGCGAGGTCCTGGCGGACGTGGACGTGCTGCGCGGCCGGCTCCGCTCGTACGACGGCACGGTGCGCTGGGTCCCCGACCGCGGGCGGCCGCCCGCCCGGCTCGCGGAGATCGCGCCGGGCCCGGCGCGCCAGGTGATCCGCACGGTGCTGCGGCAGGCCGCCGAGGAGTCCTTCCACCTCCAGGAGGATCCGGCGGCACGGCTGCTGCTGGCGCGCACCGGGACCGAGGAGCATCTGCTGCTGATCGCCCTCGACCACGCCTGCGCCGACGGCCGCACTCTGGTGCTGATCATCCGTCATCTGCTGCGCCGGTACGCGCTGCTGAAGGGCGAGCGGACCACGCTGCCCGCTCCCTTCCCCGCCTTCCATGACTTCGCCCGACGCTTCGCCGAGGGCTCGGCGGACCGCGCCGCGGCACGGACGTACTGGGCCCAGGCGCTGAAGCGGGCGGCGGATCCGCGCCGACGGCCGGTCTTCCCTGGCGCGGACAGCGGCCTTCGTCCTCCGTACAGCACCGACGCCGCCGCCCAGACGCCTCTGGGCGCGCAGGACCTCGACACGATCAACGCCCTCGCGTCGGCCGTCGACGCGGACCGCCACCGGCTGCTGCTGGCCGTCACCCAGCTGACCCTCTCCGCGTGGAGCGACGCTGCCGACCCGCGCTTCGTGCCGGTCAACTACTTCCGCAACGGCCGCCACCGCCGCGACTGGCTCAATGTCCCGGGCCCGCTCGCCGAGCACGCGGTGACCGTTCCGCCAGCCCGGACGGCGGACCGGCTGCGCGACTGGCTGGCGGGCTTCGTACAGGCCAACGCGGCGTCGCCGCCGCTGTACGGGCTGTCGCTGCGCGAGCTGGAGACGCCCGAGAGCGAGGCCAACCGGATCGCCGTCTTCAACTTCCTGCCGCCGCTCGGCCGGCTGAAGGCCGCAGGGCTGCGGATCCTGCCCCCGCCGCCCGAGCTCGCCGCGGAGATGGAGCCCGAGGACCAGACCGCCCGTTTCCCGCTGCGGGTGCGCCTGGTCCAGGACATGGACGCCCCGCTCGTCTTCCGCGTCGAGCACGATCCGCGCGTCCTGCCGGACGGCGCGCCGTTCATCGCCGCTGCCCTCGGCCTGGTCGAGGCCGCGTCCGCCCGGCCTGAGCTGCCGCTGGCCGAGGCGTACCGGCTGATCCGCCGCCACTTCACCTAGCGCCCGTGCCCTGTCCGGACCGCTCTTCCCCCACGTTTTCCCTTGCCGCTGCAGAGTCAGGAGTCAGCCGGAGATGAACAGCACCGAGACCACCGACCAGTCTCAGCACACCGCCGCCACCGCGCCCGCCTCGGCGGTCCCCGCCCTCGCCCGCTACTGGGAGACGGTGGGCCGGGCCGTGCGCGCCCTGCACGAACAGCGCTCCCTGCCCGGCGACTTCCCCCCCGGCGCGGAGCTTCCGCCGCTCGACGACGCCGTGCGCCGCTATCTGGAGGCGTCCGAGGCCGCCGTCGTGCGCCTCGCCGACTACCGCGACACCCGGATGCACCTTCTGGACCTGCGGCGCAATCCCGGCGCCCGGACCACGAAGACCTTCGGCTCGCTGCTGATGGTGGCCCGCGCGGTGGCCTACATCCGGCGCACCGAGGAGCCGGTCACCCTGCTCACGCCCTCGTCCGGCAACAAGGCGACCGCGTTGCGCGACGCGGTGCTGCGCGCCCACCGCGCCGGGCTCGCCGACCGCGACCAGCTGCGCATCGTCAGCGTGGTGCCGGAGCGCTCGCGGGCCAAGCTCTGGGACTCGCCGCTCAGCTCCGACCCCGAGCTGCGCCGCCGCAACCCCGTCATCGCCTATCCGGGTGCGGACCCCGCGGGCGTCAAGGAGCTCGCCCGCTCCTACTACGACGAGCACGCCGACATGCTGCGCACCCGGTACGGCAGCGCCCTGTGGTACACCCTCGACCTGGGCAACTACCAGGCCGCCGACAGCGTGCGCGCCCTGCTCGAAGAGGACCTGCTGCCCCCGCCGCCGCAGGGCGGACGCGTGCACGCGCACGCCGTCTCCAGCGCGTTCGGGCTGCTCGGCCACCACTACGGGACCTCGCTCACCCGCGCCGGCGCCGCGGCCGTCCCGCCGCGCTACTTCCTCGTACAGCATCTGAGCACCCCCGACATGGTGCTGGACCTGGTGCACGGCGACGCCTCCCGCGAGCGGATGCCCCGCTACGCCCTGGACCCGGCGACCGGGCTGTACCACCAGAGCGCCGACCCCCGCTTCCCGGGCGCCACGCACCATCCGATGGAGGTCGTCGACCCGACGTTCTACACCCGCACTCCGGCGACCAGCCGGGTCATGACCCCGATGATCAAGGCGAACGGCGGCGGCGGGATCGTCGTCTCCCTGCACGAGTGCCTCAGCCGCTACGCGCGGATCCGCGAGCTGCTCCGCCCCTCGGGCGTCGAGCTTCCGCACGACCCGCGCCTGCTGCGCGAGTGGTCCCTCGTCATGGTCTTCACCGGTGTGATGGAGGCCGTCGACCGGGGGCTCATGACCGAGCCCGAGGTGCTGGTGCACGGCTCGGGGTCGTACGCGGAGACGGACTTCTCCCCGATACCCGCCCATCGGCTGCACTCGGCGGGCGATGTCCACGCGATGCACCCGGTCGTCAGCCGCGCCATGGGCCCCGCCTCCTCGCACCGCGGACGGCGGCCATGACCAGTGCGGCGCCACGCCAGGCGGCCCGGACAGGGCACCCCTGGTTCGTCGACGAGGACCGGCCCGAGCCGTCGAGTCTGCGCACCGCGTCGCCGGGCGAGGTGGCGGAGCTGCTGCGGGAGCGGCTGGCGGGGCTGAGCGTGTCGCTTCCCGGGCCGTGGCTGCCTGCGCAGCCCTTCGTCCTGCCGCGCGCCTCGTACGACGAGCTGTTCGACGTCGCCCGCACGCTGCTGGCGCTGGTGCGCCGCGCGGTGCTCGCGCTGGGCGGCGGCTGGCCCGAGCGGGCCAGGGCGCTGGGCGCCGATCTCGGCGACTATCCGCTGCTGTCGGGGCAGGACCACACGGAGACCGAGTACTGCTCGATGATGGCCCGGCCCGACATCGTCATCGGCGAGGACGGGCCGCAGCTGCTGGAGTTCAACGTCAGCGGCACCTTCGGCGGCCCCAACGAGACGACGGGGCTCGCGGCCGTCTGGGAGCACACGCACAGCGAGCGGTTCTTCGGGCACGACCCGCTGGCCGCGCGGGTGCGGGCTTTCGAGGACGTGTGCGCGAGCCGCCGGCTGCCGAGGGCCGTCGCGGTCGTCGGCAGTCTGGGCGACCTCCAGGACGACGCGGACATCCGCTTCCAGGAGCTGGAGCTGGAGCAGTTCCGCCGCCGGGGCTTCACCGCCGACTTCTTCGAGCCCGACGCCTTGACCGAGGCGCTCGGCCGGCCCGGAAGCCTGCGCTACCCGCTCGGTCTGCGCAACTTCGCCCCGGCCGACTGGAGGGACAGGGGCATCAGCATGGAGCCCGTCCGCGACGCCCAGCGCTCAGGAATGCTCCTCCTCCCGCCCCAGAGCAGCGGACTCCTCGCCAACAAGAAGGCCCTCGCTCTCGTCTCCGAGGGCCGCCCCTGGATGACCCGCGCAGAACGCCGCCTCGCCGACCGGCATCTGCCGTGGACCCGGATCACCCTGCGCGGCCGCACCGCGTGGCGCGGCGAGGAGCACGAGCTGGTGCGGCTGACGGTGGAGCGGAGGGAGGAGTTCGTGTTGAAGAAGGCGATCGGGATGATGGGCCGGGAGGTCCTGGTGGGCCGCCACACCGAGCCCGCCGACTGGCAGCGAGCCGTCGAGGCCGCGTTCGCCCGTCGTGACAGCGTCGTCCAGGAGTACGTCGAGGCCGCGACCTGCCCCCTCGAACTCACCGACGGCCAGAGCGTCTTCACCGCACATGTCGCCCCCGTGCTCAGCCCCATGCTCTTCGGCGACCGGCCCGGCGGCTGCTGGGCCCGGTTCCTCGCCGACGAGGAGGGGCACGCCGCCTCGCGCGGCGTGGTCAGCGTCGGCGGGGCGGGCGCCGCCGAGAACGCCGTGCTGACCTGGGCCGAGGAGGCGCGGCGATGAGCCGGCGACCGGAGCGGCCCACGCTCGTGGTCGTCGGCACCGGTTCCCTGGCCCGTGCCGTCTGCGTCGCGCTGGCCCGCGTCCCGGCGGCGCAGGGTCCCGACCAGGTGCACGTCCTGGGGCGCGACAGCCGGCGGGCCTCCTCCGTCTGCTATCTGGCGGGGGCGGAGGCGGCGCTCAGCCGGGTGACGCGCCAGTTCACCGCGGGAGAGCTCGACCCCGACGACGCGGCGCTGCGGGAGAGGCTGGCGGCGCTGCGGCCGACCACGGTCCTGGTGTGCGCCTCGTGGCACTCGCCCTGGGAGCGCGACCGTGCGCCGTCCGCCTGGACGAGGCTGCTGGACCGGTGCGGGTTCGCCGTGACGCTGCCGCTCCAGGCGGCCGTGACGCTCCGCGTCGGGCGGGCGCTCGAGCAGATCGGCTCCCGGGCGCAGTTGGTCAACGCCTGCTACCCGGACGCGGTCAATCCGCTGCTGTACCGGCTCGGGCTGCCCGTGGTGTGCGGGGTCGGGAACGGAATGCTGGTCACCGCGTCCGTGCGGGCCGCGCTCGGCCCCACGGCCCGGCGCGGGCTGCGGGTGCTGGCCCACCACCGGCATCTGCACCGGCCCGACCGTGCGGAGGACGAGGCCAGGGTCTGGCTGGGCGGCCATGAGCTGGGCGGAGTGGGGCAGTTGCTGGCCGAGCAGCGTGCGGTGCCGCGCGAGGCGCTCAACCCGGTGACCGCGCACACCGCGGCCCGGCTGATCACCGCGCTGCACGGCGGGCCCGAGCTGCGCGCCGCCGTGCCGGGGCCGCAGGGGCTGCCGGGCGGCTACCCCGCCAAGGTCGCCGAGGGCCGGGTCGAGCTCGACCTGCCGCGCTCTCTGCCGCTGTCCGCGGCCATCGCCTACAACGAGCGGCTCACCCTCGCCGAGGGCGTGCGCGTCGATCCGGTCGGCGACGTACACTTCTCGCCTTCCGTGCGGGAGGCGCTCCGGCCTCATCTGCCGCAGCTGAGCGAGGGGTTCGCGGGGGCGAGGACGGCATGGGCGGCGGAGCAGATGCAGTACGCGGCGCAGGTCCTGCGGCGTAGGGAGGATCCGGCGGACGCGGTGCACGCACACGGAGAGGGTGCGACCGCGTCTGGGCGCGGACACGGCGAGGAGGGGACGCGGAGATGAGCGACGGGCTGCTGGCGGGCCGGCGGATTCTGGTGACGGGGGTGCTCAACCGGTCCTCGCTGGCCTTCCACACCGCCGCGCTCGCCCAGGCCGAGGGGGCGACGGTGATCCTCACGGCTCCGGGCGCCACCGCCTCGCACACCCGGCGCGCGGCGGCCCGGCTGCCCGTGCCGGCCCCGGTGGTGGAGCTGGACGTGACCTCGCCGGGGGATCTTCAGAGGCTGGCCGAGCGGCTGCGGGAGCACACCGACGGGCTCGACGGCGTTGTGCACGCCATCGCGTACGCGCCCGCCGAGGCGCTGGGCGGCGGCTTCCTCACCGCCGGCTGGCCGCACGTGGCACAGGCGGTGCAGACCTCCGCGTACTCGCTGAAGTCGCTGACGGTCGCGGCCCTTCCGCTGCTCGGCCAGGGGTCCTCGGTCGTCGGGCTGGACTTCGACGCGTCGGTGGCCTGGCCGGACTACGACTGGATGGGCGTCGCCAAGGCGGCGCTGGAGTCGACGTCCCGTTATCTCGCGCGGGACCTCGGACCGCGCGGCGTCACGGTGAACCTGGTGGCGGCGGGCCCCGTCCGCACGCTCGCGGCCCGGGGCGTCCCCGGGGCCGAGGAGTTCGAGAAGCTGTGGGCCGAACGCGCGCCGCTCGGCTGGGACTCCACCGACCCGGAACCGGTGGCCCGGGCCTGTGTGGCGCTGCTCTCCGGCTGGTTCCCCCGCACGACCGGAGAGATCGTGCACGTGGACGGCGGTTTCCACGCTATGGGCGGGTAGGCGGCGGGAGCGTGCCCCGCGGCCTCTTCAGCGGGCCCGCAGGGCGCGCTCCACGCCGACCCCCGCTCCGACGCCCGCCCGCACCGGCTCGGGCTGGATCTCCAGTTCGAGGGCGGACTCCAGCATCGCGCGCTGGAGGTGCTGGAGCCGCGGCGACGGGTCGAGTCCCAGCTCCTGGGAGAGCACCGAGCGCAGCCGCTGGTACACCTCCAGGGCGTTGCCGCGCCTGCCGGAGCGGTAGAGCGCGAGCATCAGCTGCCCTTGGGTGTCCTCGTGCATCGGGTGCTGCGCGGCGAGACCGGACAGCTCGCCCACCAGCTCGTGGTGGCGGCCGAGCCGCAGATCGGCCTCGATGCGCTGGTTGAGGATGCTCAGACGGGACTCCTCGAGGCGGGTGGCCTCGATCTCCAGCAGGGCGCCGCACTGCACGTCGACGAGCGCGGGGCCGCGCCAGAGCGAGAGCGCCCTGCGGAAGGCGTCGGACGCCACCGCGCAGTTGCCGCTCTCCAGCGCGCGATGGCCGGTCCCGGCGAGGCGTTCGTACTCGCTGACGTCGACGACGCCGCCCTGGGTGTCGAGCAGATAGCCGCCCGACTCGGTGACGAGGATGCTCTTCGCGCCGTTGGGCAGCTCCGGCCGGCGGGCCGGGCCGATGGCGGCGGCGATCAGGTTGCGCAGTTGGAGGATGTACGTCTGCAGAGTGGTCTGCACGCTGCGGGGCGGGGCTTCGCCCCATAGCTCCTCCACCAGCGAGCCCACGGAGACGACTTGGTCCGGGTGCATGGCGAGCAGGGCGAGGACCTTGCGTGGCTTGACTGCGGTGGGGACGACGGAAACCCCCGACTGGACGACCCGGCACGGCCCCAGCACGCTGATGTCCATATCCGCTACTCCCTTCGAGGTGTACAGGCTCAAGCGATCGGATGTGGTGCGAGGTGACGCAGCTCCGCCGCCAGCAGGGCCGGCAGCGCCGCGTCGCGGACGAAGAAGTGGCCGCCGGGGACAGTCCGCAGATCGAAGGCGACACTGGTGTAGCGGCGCCATGCGGCGACCGCCGGGACGGTGGCGACGAGGTCCTCGCTGCCCGCGAAGCCGTACAGCGGCAGGGGCAGGCGTTCGCCCGACCCCTCCCGCAGACTCCGTGCGAGCTGAAGGTCGTCGCGCAGGGTGGAGAGCAGGATGCTCAGCCACTTGGGCCGCTCGAAGAGGTACGGCGGCAGTGTGCCGTATCGGGCCAGCGCGGCCAGCAGGGACTCGTCGGGCTGATCGGACTGCTCGACGAGCGGGGTGGGCAGATGGGGCGCGGCGCACGCGCCGACGCCGACCAGCACGGGCGGTCGCGCACCGCCGCGAGCGCGGTGGAGGGCGAACCGGTAGGCGACCAGCGCGCCGAGGCTGTGCCCGTAGAAGGCGTACGGCCGGTCCAGCAACGGGCCCAGATGGGCGTCGAGTTCGGCGAGCAGCTGGTCGGCCTCGGTGATGCGCGGCTCGCGCAGTCGGGTCTCGCGGCCCGGCAGCCGTACCGGCAGCACCTGTACCTCCGCCGGGAAGCGCGGCCGCCAACGGGCGAACGCCAGGGCCCCGGCTCCCGCGTGGTGGAAGCAGAACAGCCGCAGGGCCGGCTCGGGCAACTCCTGGATCTCCGGCGACACCGCGAGATACTGGTTCACGCCGCCTCCTCACACCGCACCGGTCTCGACTACGCGGGCCCCGATCGTCACGACCACCGCTGGAAGGCCGCTTGATCGGAGGTGGAGTGCGGTGGAACGGCGGTGCGGGGCGTGCGGTCAGCCGGTCAGCTCACCGTCGCCGTCGAAGCGCACGGGTCCGCTCCACGCCTCCATGGCTTCCTCGCCGCGGAGGATCGCCTGGTGAAGCCGCTGAATACGGGGAGAAGGCTCAAGACCCAGTTCCTCGACCAGAGTCTCACGGAGTCGCTTGTACGCGATCAGGGCATCGGAAGAGCGGCCGTCCGCGCAGTAGGCGAGCAGTTGCAGGGCCCGCAGGCTCTCGTGGAGCGGATAGCGCTCGCACAGGGCGCACAGCTCGCCGAGCACTTCACGGTGCCGTCCCAGCCGCAGGTCCGCGCCGATGCGCCGCTCCACGGCGCCCACCCGGCTCTCCTCCAGCCGGGTCACCTCGATGCCGAGGTGCCGGCCGTGGGGCACGTCCGCCAGGGCCGGGCCGCGCCACAGCCGCAGGGCGGCGGAGAGGCTGCCGGAGGCGGCGGCCATGTCGCCGACCTCGAAGGCGGTGTGGCCGGCCCGGGTGAGCCGGTCGAACTCCAGCGCGTCGACGTCGGCGGGCTCGACGTCCAGCAGATAGCCGCCGTGCCGGGTGACCAGGACGTCCTTGTCCCACACTCCGTCGCCCTCCGGGAGCGCCGAGCGCAGTCGGCGCCGCAGCTGGAGGATGTACGTCTGGAGCGTGGTGGGCGCGCTGCGCGGCGGGCCCGCTCCCCACAGCTCTTCCATGAGGACCGGGACGGGCACGATGTGCTGCGCGTTCAGGGCGAGGAGGGCGAGGATCTGCCGCGGCTTGGAGGCGCTCGGCAGCACCGGGACGCCCACGGCCTCGCCGTGGAGGGTTCCCAGTACGTCGATGCGCACGCGGCGCCCCCTGTGTGGCATGGCTGTTTCCTCACCCGGTCCGCCGGCTCCCTCGGCTGAGGGGACCGTTGACGAAGCCTCGCACGCCGGACCTCACGGAGACAGTGAGCGCTTCACGACCTCGATATGTGGATCACTGAGTCCCCGACCGTGAATTCTTCACATCGAGGGTGGTGACGTCTCCACTGTTCGATTCACGTTCAGGCCACGCAGACTGCTTACGCACCCACACACGCAAACCCTCGTATCTCCCTGATACGTTCACATCAAACCGGGAGCGGATCGATGTCTGGTTACGCGTTTACGGGAAACACATCGCACAAAGCCGAGGGAACGCACATCGACCACGACTGGCGTTTCGCCGAACTGGTCGCCCGAAGTTGCCTCCAGCCCGATCTGGCACTGCGCTATGCGCTGGAACCGCTCACCGTCCTCGCCGAGTTCGGCATCGTCGCCGGCCCGGACACGGTCATTCCCGCTCTTCCCACGGACGTGCAGCAGGAGATGACGATCATCAGCCTGACGTCCCTGAAGACCCATTCGTCGACCCAGTCGTTCACCTGCACCCTGTGCGGCTCCTCGCCGGGTCCCGACCACACCGAGGCCGCCGCCGTCGGCCTCCGCCCACGCGTCGAGTCCGCCCGATAGGGGCCGCCGATGTCCTCCGACCGGCCACGGGTTGGATTTCGGCGCGATCTGTCCAGCGCCGTCATACCCGGTGACGCGACGTACCTCGTCTCCGAGCAGGGCGTCACAGCGATCACGAGCGACGCCCTGTCGGTTCTGGCCCCGCTGCTCGACGGCAGCCGCGACCTCGCCGCGCTGGTCCGGGACACCCAGGGACTGCTCTCACCGGCCCAGCTCGGCGGCCTGCTCGGCAGGCTCACCCAGGAGGACCTGGTGCGCCAGTATCCGGCGCCCCTGTCCGCCGACTCCCAGGACGTCGCCGCGGCTGCGGCGTTCTGGGAGTCCGCCGGGGTGGAGCCCGGCCACGAGGCCGAGCGGCTGGCCTCGGGCAGCGTGCGGCTGATCGATCTCACCTCGGCCGGCGAGCACGCGGTGCGCGGCGCCTACGGCCCGACGGGGATCCGGATCGGCCGCGACGACGACTGCGAGCTCACCGTCGTGCTCTGCGAGCACTATCTCGCGGCGGAGCTCGCCGAGATCGACCGGCGCCAGCGGGCGAGCGGGCGGCCGTGGCTGCTGGCCAAGCCGCACGGCGTCGAGCTGTGGACGGGCCCGGTGTTCCAGCCGGGGCAGGGGTCCGCCTGCTGGAACTGCCTGGCCTACCGGCTGCGCCACCACCGGCAGGCCGAGCACTACGCGGGCAGCGTGCTGGGGCTCGGCGAGCCGCTCGCCCCGCCGCTCGCCGCCACCGCCGCGAGCCGGGCGCTGGCCCTGCAGATCGTCGCGATGGAGTCGGCGAAGTGGCTGGCGGGTTACCGCCATGAGAACCAGTCGACGGTGTGGACCCTGGACTCGCTGAGCATGGCGGGCGCCCACCACCGGGTGGAGCGCCGGCCGCAGTGCCCCGAGTGCGGCGATCCGGCCCTGGTCGCCGCCAGAGGCTGGAGTCCGGTGCCGCTCGCCTCGCGGCTGAAGAAGTCGCGCTCGGGCGGCGGGCACCGGACGCTGACCGCGCGTCAGGTGCTGGAGCGCTACGAGCACCTGGTCAGCGGGGTGTCCGGGGTGGTGAGCACCCTGCGTCCCGACCCCCGATGTCCCGACAGCCTGAACTCCTACGTCTCGGGGGCCAACCCGGCGCTGCGCGGCAGCGGCGTCGCCGCCATGAGCTCCGGACTGCGCCTGCACAGCGGGGGCAAGGGCGTCACCGAGCTGGACGCGAAGGTGGGCGCGCTCTGCGAGGCACTGGAGCGATATTCGGCCACTTTCCATGGAGACGAGCCGCGGGTCCGATCCAGTCTCAGCGAGCTCGGGGACACCGCTCTGCATCCCAATCTCAGCCAGCTCTACGACGAGCGGCAGTTCGCCCAGCGGCACCGCTGGAACGCGGTGCAGCCCTTCCCGCAGCATGTCTGCGACCCCTTCGACGAGAACGCGGTGATCGACTGGACACCTGTGTGGTCCGTGACCAAGGGAGTGCACCGGATGGCGCCGACCTCCCTGCTCTACTACGCGGCGCCGCAGCCGCCCGGCCCGACGTACGCCCGCGCCGACTCCAACGGCAACGCGGCGGGCTGCAGCATCGAGGACGCCGTGCTGCAAGGCTTCTTCGAGCTGGTCGAGCGCGATTCGGTCGCCCTGTGGTGGTACAACCGCACCCGCCAGCCGGGCGTCGACCTCGACTCCTTCGGCGACCCCTGGTTCGAGGAGATGCGCCGCTGGTACGCCGATCTCGACCGGGAGTTCTGGGTCCTGGATCTCACCGCTGACCTCGGCATTCCCGCGATGGCCGCGGTCTCGCGGTGCACCCGGGGGCCGCAGGAGAACATCGTGTTCGGCTTCGGCTGCCACTTCGACCCCGCGCTCGCCCTGCGGCGCGCGCTCACCGAGATGAACCAGCTCCTGCCCGCGATGACCCCGTCGAATCCGGGCGGGGGGTACGCCTTCGACGATCCGACGCTGCTCGACTGGTGCCACCGCAAGACCGTCGCCGACCAGCCCTATCTGACGCCCGATCCCGAGACGCCGGCCCGGGTGCGGGAGGACTTCCCGTACACGCCCCGCGAGGACCTGCTGGACGACGTTCACGCAGCCGAACGGATCGTACGGGCCCACGGCATGGAGCTTCTCGTCCTGGACCAGACGCGACCGGACATCGACATTCCGGTCGTCAAGGTGATCGTGCCCGGGCTGCGTCACTTCTGGGCGCGATATGCCCCGGGCAGGCTCTTCGACGTACCGGTGACACTCGGCCGCCGGAAGACGCCGATTACCTACGAGGAGCTCAATCCGATCCCGCTCTTTGTCTAGTTATTGCAGTCACACACCCGCCAGATCTCCCCTAGGATCAAGCCACTTCATGTGGTGCAACGGGGAGACGCATGCTGAATGCGGATCATGCACAAGTGAGAACTTTGAACAATCGCAGGCAGATCGAGCCGTCCAGGTCATTCCATGGCGGGGGCGAGGAGGAGCTGGCCTCCAGGATCGCCCTCGCCATTCTCGTCGTCGCACTGGCGAGTTATCTGGGGGCGGCGACGCTGCACTTGCTCATGGTGCGCGAAAGCCTGGCACAGCTGGTCGTCGGCGGCTCGGCGCTCGTCGCGATCTTCGCCGTCCAGGTCATCCGGTCGGTGCCCAGGCGCACCCGGCTCCGAAGACGCCATACGTACTGGATCCTCGCCGTTCAGGCCGTCCTGACCTACGTCCCGGTGCTGCTGCTCGGGCCGATCTGGGTCGGCCTGCCCGGCTTCCTGTCCGGCACGCTGCTGCTGACGTTCCGCCCGCCGTGGTCCTGGCTGAGCGCCGGCCTGGTCCTGTCCTCGGTGATGGCGCTGGCCTTCTCGTTCGGCATGGCGCCGCTCGAGGTCGCCTATGTGGGAGTCTCCTGCCTGCTGTTGACCGCCACCATCTACGGCCTGACCTGGCTGGCCGAGATGGTGGTCCAACTCCGCTCCGCACAGCGGGAGATCGCCCGGCTGGCCGTCGAGCAGGAGCGGCTGCGCTTCGCCCGCGACCTGCACGACCTGCTCGGATACAGCCTCTCGGCGATCACGCTGCGCGGCGAGCTGACCCTGCGGCTGATCGACCAGCATCCCGCCAGGGCCGCGGACGAGCTCTCCACGGTGCTGGAGATCTCCCGGCAGGCGCTCGCCGACGTCCGCGCCGTCGCCCGCAGCTACCGGAATCTCTCTTTCCCGACCGAGCTGGAATCGGCGAAGTCGGTGTTCAACGCGGCCGGGATTCATATCGAGGTCGAATCCACGGTCCATGAAATGCCCGAGCCGGTCGGCACGGCGCTCGCCACCGTGCTGCGCGAGGGAATCACCAATGTGCTGCGGCACAGCGCCGTACGGAACTGCACGGTCACCGCACACCACTCGGACCGAGGCCGGGTGGTGCTGCGCGTGGTCAATGACGGAGTGCAGCGCACCGCCGATCCGCATTCCACGGACGGCGGCTCGGGAATCGGGAATCTGTGCACCCGGATTTCCGCGATCGGCGGCACTCTGGTCGCCGGAGTGCGGGAGGACGGGCGATTCCATCTGGAGGCCGAGGTACCGCTGAGCGCCCCGGCGCCGGCGCCGGAGGGGGTGCGCGCGCTGCGGATCGCGCGCGAGGCGGACCGCCCGGACGGGGCGCGCAGCGCCGTCTGATCCGGCGTGCGCGCGACGGTGCGAGGCGCGCGGGGCCGAAGGGCCGCTAGAGCCAGCCCTGTTCCCGTGCGATGCGGATGGCGTCCACTCTGTTGCGCGCTCCCAGCTTGGTGACGACCATCGTCAGATAGTTCCGTACCGTGCCCACGGTCAGATAGAGCTGCGCCGCGATGTCCGGGGCCTCAGCGCCGTCCGCCGCCATCCGCAGCACCTCCGCCTCCCGCGCGGTGAGCGGGTTGTCCCGGGCGGACCAGGCGTCGAGGGCCAGTTGGGGGTCGATGACCCGCTCGCCGGCCACGACGCGGCGAATGGCGTCCGCGAGCTGGCTGGGCGGGGCGTCCTTGAGGATGAAGCCGGAGACCTGCGCCTCCAGCGCGCGGCGCAGATTGCCCGGCCGGCCCAGGCCCGTGAGGATCAGCGTCCGGCACTCCGGCCGCTTGGCGTGCACCTGGGCGGCGGCCGTCAGGCCGTCCACGCCGGGCAGGTCGATGTCGACGACCGCGACGTCGGGCAGGTGCTCGAGGACCGCCGGCAGAATCCCGTCGCCCGTGCCGACGTCCGCCACGATCTCGATGTCGCGTTCAAGGTTCAACAGAGCGACGAGCGCGCCCCGCACCATATGCATGTCCTCGGCGAGGACCACCCGAATCGTGCGCGAAGCTCCCCCTGGCACCAGGCCTCCCCTGCCCGCCCTACCCCGTGTCGGCGGAAGGCGAGAATACCTCCCCCGGTGACTCTGGACACCCGCTCGAGCACATCCCGAGTACCAGGTCGGACGGTGTGGCCATGCCTCAGGACTCCGCCGTGCGCAGCTACCCTCCCCCTCGCCGCTCGGCGACGGACCTTCCGCAGGAGTACGCGCGTCTGCGCGGCCAGTGTCCGGCCGCCGAGGTCGTGATGCCGAGCGGCGACGGAGCGTACCTGTTCACCAGGTACGACGATGTGCGCACAGTGCTCTCCGACGCGCGGTGCAGCAGGGCGGCGACCGTGCTGCCGAAGTCGCCGAAGCTGACCAAGGCGCCCTTCGACGCGGGCGGCCTGTTCACCATGGACCCGCCGGAGCACACCCGGCTGCGCTCGCTGGTGTCCGGGGCCTTCACGCCCCGGCGCACCGAGCTGCTGCGGCCGCGCATCCAGGAGCTGGCGGACGGCCTGCTGGACGCGATGGCGGAGCGCGGCGGCCCGGTCGACTTCAACGACGCGTTCGCCTTCCCGTATCCGGTGGCCGTCATCTGCGAGCTGCTGGGCGTGCCGTTCGCGGACCGCGAGCGGTTCCGGGAGTGGTCCGACGCGATCCTCTCGCTGACCGCGCACACCCCGCAGCAGATGCTGGAGCACAAGCTCGCGCTCGTCGGCTATCTCCAGCAGCTCGTCGCCGAGAAGCGCAAGGAGCCCGGCGAGGACCTGCTCAGCGCGCTGGTGGAGGTGCGCGACGAGGAGGGGCCGCTGACCGAGCACGAGCTGATCACCATGGCGATGACCCTGCTGATCGCCGGGCACGAGACGACGGTCGGGGTGCTGGGGACGTCCGTGTTCACCCTGCTCCGGCACGACGGCGGGATGGGTCTGGTGCCCGACGCGCCCGAGGATCTGGCCGTGCTGGTCGAGGAGTTGCTGCGGATCAACCCCATCGGGGACGGCGGGCCGCTGCGGGTCACCACGGCGGAGATCGAGGTGGCGGGGGCGACGGTGCCCGCGGGCAGCGCGGTCATCGGCGCGATCTGCTCCGCCAACCGGGACGAGCGCCGCTTCCCGGACGCGGACCGCTTCGATCCGGCCCGGCGGGGCGCGCCCCATCTGGCGTTCGGCCACGGCCCGCACTACTGCCTGGGCGCGCCGCTGGCCCGGGCGGAGCTGCAGATCGCGCTGGCCTCGCTGGCGCGCCGCTTCCCGGCGCTGCGGCTGGCGGTTCCGGTGGCCGAGGTCCGTATGCACACCGGGCTGCTGGTCAACCGGCTCGAGTCGCTGCCGGTGACCTGGAGCTGAGTGCGGTACGGGGGTCGAAGACCCGACGCGCTACGGGTGACCGGGGACCCCACGCCTTACGGGGGCTGTTGACCCGGAGCTGAGTGCCGTACGGGGGTCGAAGACCCGACGCGCTACGGGGACCGGGGATCCCACGCCTTTCGGGGCCAGGGGACCTGAACCAGACCTGATCCGAGGCCTGTTGGGCCCGCCGGCTCAGTACCGCAGCCCGTCCGGCCGGCGCGGCCCGTACCCGAAGGCGCGGTCGACGGCGATATGGCCGAGCCAGCCGAGGCCCGCGACGGCCGTGCGCCTGCTGCCGGCGACGGCGGCGAGGGCGAACAGGGCGACGGGCACGGCGGGCGAGTGCAGCACGTTGTAGGGCCGCACCGCGTAGGCGGGCAGCCGCTCGAACGCGGGCGCGGCCGAGATGCCGTACAGCAGGGCGACGTCGGGCAGGACGGCGGCGGTCCACAGCGCACGGCTGCGCCTGCCGCCGACCCGGGCGCCCGCTCCGAGCGCCAGCAGGCCGACCGCTCCGCTGACGGCGCGCCCGACGGGGTGGCGGTAGGTCCAGCCCTTCACGCGCTCACCCGTCCCGCCCGGCTGAGCAGCGCCTGCGCGCCGCCGACCGCGCCGAGCAGGCCCCTGCGCAGCGGGTGCGCTCCCGTGGTGCGCAGCGCGGCGCGCAGCAGGGCCGTGCGGACCCTCGGGAGCTCGCTCGGCGCGCCGTGCTCGTCGTCCAGGAGCAGCAGCCGGCGGCGTGCGGCCGGGTCGCGGAGGAGTTCCGCCGGCTCGGTGAGCGGCACGATGTCGTCGCGGAGCGCCGCCGCGTACGTCACCGGGATGTGCAGCCTCCTCAGCTCCTGCTCGCTCAGCGCCCATGAGCGGACGGTCTCGAAGACGTCCGCCGGCGCGCAGCCGATCAGATGCGCCAGGGTGAGCACGGTCGTCGCCGGCACCCGGCGCTGCCAGTCGCGGTCGAGGAAGAAGTGCCGCACCGGGGCGCCCACGGTGGCCACGCCCCGTACGCGGTCGTCGGCGAGGGCCGCCCGCAGCGCCAGATGGCCGCCGAAGCTGAGGGCCACGGCGAAGGAGCGGGCGGTGTCCGCGCGGCCGGTGAGCGCGTCCAGCACCGCGCTGAGCATGCGGTGGCTGTCCGCGCGGTAGGGCAGCGCGTTCTCGCCGACGCCGGGCAGCTCGGTCACCGCCAGCGCGACGCCCAGCGCGTCGGCGCGGGCGAGGATCGGGGCCCACTGCTCCTTGACGCTGACGATGCCGCCCATGACGACGATCAGCGGCCTCGGCGACCGGGACGACAGCCCGGCCGTCCAGCAGGCGAACTCTCCTTCGGGCAGGGCGATCTCCAGTCGCTCGACGCCCTTCTGCTCGCGCCGCCAGCGGTCGAAGGTCTCCACGCACCGCTGCCCGGCCCGGCGGCGCAGCGCGTCGTCGTCGGCGGCGAAGGGGAACCGGGCGAGCCCGTAGTGGCGGCAGGCCTCCAGATGACGGCCGCGCCCGGCGAGGCCGTCGCCGGCCCGGCTCCACACCAGGGGCCAGGAGTCGCGTCCGGGCCCGTCCGAGGTCCCCACCGCCGCGAGCAGCTGCCGGCAGCGGTCGGGGGCGATGCCCTGGGCGCGGGCGTGCAGCCGCGCGTAGCGGCGCAGCTCCTCCACGGCGGGCAGCCGGGCCGCCTCCGCCGCTCCGTCCGTATCCGCTCCGTTCGCCTGGGCACCGCTCATATCCGCTCCGCTCGCATCCGCTCCGCTCATGTCCGCTGCTCCGTCCGTGCGGGGGCCGCGGCCGGGGCGGGGACCTGACCGGGGAAGTACGCGGGCGCGAGCACCTTGCGCTGGAGCGCCGGGCTGGCGTTGAGCGCGCGGTAGACGGTGCGCCGCAGGGCCGCCGCGGGCGGCGAGGCGAGCGTGAACATCCTCTCCTGGCGCAGCTGGAGCCCACGCGAGCGCCGTACCGCTGCCTCCCGCTCCCGTTGGAAGGCGTGCACCGCCTCGGCCAGCGCGGCGGGCCGGCCACCGCGGGGCGTCGCCAGCGCGCCGGCGAGCAGCGGGGCGAGGGCCGCCGCGTCGGCCAGCGCGTGGTTGACGCCTTGGCCGAGGATGGGCGACAGGGTGTGCGCGGCGTCGCCGATCAGGACGACCCCGGGGGCCGACCAGCGCCGTACGTCGGTGGTGAAGATGTCCAGCAGTGTGGTGTCGGACCAGCTCGTCACCCCCTCGGCCGCCTCCTGCGCCAGCTCGGGGGCGAGCTCGACGAGCCGGTCGTGCAGCGCGTTCAGGCCCGCCGAACGCAGCTCGCGCAGAGAGCCCTTGGGGATGTTGAGGCCGACCCGGACCGTGCCGTCCGTGCTCGGCAGGAAGAGCCCGTGGCGCCCGGAGCTGATCCGCACCCGGTAGGCGCGCCGGTCCCAGGCCGCCGGGAAGGGCAGCTTCATCCAGACCACGTCCCGCTCCAGCGGGGTGCGCCGGGCGCCGCGCTCGAGGCCCGACAGCCGGCGCACCGAACTGTAGCGGCCGTCCGCGCCGACGGTCGCCTGGGCCCGGATCTCGACGATCCCGCCGGGGGTCTTGGCGCGCACCCCGCGGATCATCGGCCCGTCCGCCAGCAGTCCGACGGCCGACGCGGGTTCGAGGACCGTGCAGCCGCCGTGCTCGTCGGCGGCCTCGGCCAGCGCGGCGAGCAGCACGGGCTGGGCGAGCTCGACGGGCCGGCGGTAGGCGTAGGGGAAGGCGTCGAAGCGTACGTCCAGTACGCGCGCTCCCCCGTCGGCGATCTCCAGCCGGTGGACCTCGTGGGCGTGCTCGCGCACCCGCTCCAGGACGCCGAGCCCGGCCAGCAGCCGCACCCCGTCGGGCGAGAGGGACTCGCCGCGGAAGGCGCGGGCGCCGCCGGCTCGCTGCTCCAGCAGGACGACCCGGCGTCCCAGCCGGGTCAGGGCCAGGGCCAGCGCCCGGCCGCCGGGGCCGCCGCCGACCACGCACACCTCTGTCGTGATCGGCTCGTTCGTCTTGGGCTCGTTCTGCATCGGCTCGTTCGTCTTGGGCTCGTTCGTCTTCGGCTTGTTCGCCTGGGGCGCGGTCATAGCGCCGCCTCCTCCCCCGCGGTGTCGGCCAGCGCCTCCATCAGGCCGGCGTCGAGCATGGTGGAGGCCGCGGTGTCGCTCGTGTCGCCGAAGCCCGCGTCGAACAGCGCCACGCTCACCGTGTACCGGCGGTCCACCAGGCAGGTGTGGAAGGTCCACTCGTCGCCGGTCCCGCGCGATCCGTCCGGTCTGAGGACCTGCACTCTGCGGTCCTGCGGTCCGAAGCCGAACTCGGTGAAGCGGAACCGCATGCCCTGCCCGATCGCCTTGCTGTACGCCTCCTTCAGCGTCCACAGCCGCACCAGCGCGCCGTTGCGCCGCTCGTCGGCGATCTGCTCCAGGGCCTGGCGCTCGTGCGGGGTGCACACCTGGTTCTCGGTGCCGAGCCCTAGCATCGGCCGGTCGTGCAGCTCCGCGTCGACGCCGATCCAGCCCTTGCGGGTCAGCCCGACCAGCAGCAGCGTGTCGGTGTGGCTGAGGCTGATGTCGATCTGGTCGAGGCCGCGCAGATAGGGGCGTCCGCCTGGCTTGTAGGCGAGTTCGACGCTCTGCGGGGACGCCTCGATGATCGCGCAGGCGACGTGCTTGAGCAGCAGCCTGGACGCCACGAAGCGGGAGCGGATCTGGTAGTGCGTCATGGCGGAGAAGCGGGCGTAGTCGCGGCCCAGCAGCGGGCGCAGCTCCGGCGCGTCCAGGTCGGGCGGCAGCCAGTCGTCGAGCTGGGCGTGGACGACGACGCTGCCGTACTCCCGTACCGCGTCACGGACTCGTTCCCAGGGGCCCTCGGGGCCGGTCACCCGTACGGGTCGGGCGAATCCCTGCTCCGTCGCGGGGTTCGCCACGGGTCCCGGAAAGATCGCCATGCCAGCCCTCCAGCTGCTTCACCACTCCGTCGAGTACGTCTGCCGCGGCAGCTCCGTCGAGCACTCTGTGATCGAAGGTCAGTCCCAGGCGCATGACCGGCGCCGCCGCGAGGCGCCCGCCGTCGCGGACGACGGCCCGGTCGGCCACCCGCCCCGCGCAGAAGGTGAGCGCCGTGCCGCCGTAGGAGTGGAAGACGTCGACGGCGCGGTGTCCCAGGGAGCTGACCGCGAACGCGCCCAGCCGCTGGGCCCTGGCCCGCGGGCTGCGCACGCCGAGCCGGAAGGCCAGCTCCCCCAGGGGCGGCGGCAGTTGATTGAGCAGGCGCACGGCCGCGGCGCCGGGGAGCCGGCCCGCCTCGCCGCCGCGGCACAGGTCCACCGCGTCCTGGATCTGCGTCAGCGTCGCCGTGTCCATGCGCGGCAGCACGGCCGTCAGCACCACCCGCTCGCCGTCCGCGCTCGTGCGGTCCAGGGCGAGCTTGGCGGCGACGTCCCCCAGCGGCACGGTGCGCGGCCACAGGCCGCCCCGGGCCAGCGCGAGCGCCTCGGGATGCCGGGCGAGCACCCGTCCGGCGGCGTACAGCAGATAGGTCACCACCGAGAGCCTGCGCCCGCCCGCCCCGGCCTCCTCCCGCGCGCGCTCGGCGGCCCGGTGCTCCTCGACGCGGGTCATGTCGACGTCCGCGCCCAGGTGGACGGGGGCCGCCGAGCGCGCCCAGTTGAGGAAGTAGCGGGTGTGCCGCCTGGCGCGGTCGGCGGAGACGCTCATGTCCCCACCGCTGCGGTCCAGATCTCGCTGAGACTGCGTGCTTCGAGCACGTCGGCGACGGGCACCGGGCGGCCCAGCTCCCTCTCCAGCAGGGAGACCAGCCGCAGCAGATGGACCGAGTCCCAGCAGGGCAGCTCGGTCAGCTCGCGTCCGGCGTCCTGCGGGGCCAGGTCGGTGCCCAGGTGCTCGTTGGCGAGTGAGATCAGATCGACGACGGTGTGCATTCCTCCACCTCCTCGGCCTGGTCGGCCGGTCGGGCCTGGTGGGCCTGGGGTTGCGCAAGGCTGAGCGTCAGCCGTACGTGGTCGGGGACGGGCGGCAGGTCCGCGAGGGCGTGCCGGCAGCGGGTCGCGCCGCGTTCCGCGCTGCCCTCTGCGCCGCCTTCTTCGCTGTCTTCTTCGCCGCCCTGGTGCCCGCCGCCGGGTCCGCCCTGCCCGGCCGCGGCCTCGAAGCCGTGCGCCGGGTAGAACCCGCGCTGCGCCTCGTTCGCCTCGCTCGGCCGGAACAGGGCGTGCACGGCGGGCAGTTCGGCCTCGCGGGCGGCGCGCAGCAGTCCGGCCAGCACGGCGTCCTCGATGCCCCGGCCCAGCACCCGGCAGCTGACGACCATGTTCTCCAGGTGCAGCCCGGCGCCGTCCCTGCGGCCGAGCACCGCGCCGACCACGCCGTCGTCCCCGAACCGGTCGGCGGCCCGCACCGCCAGCACCAGCGCGTCCGGGTCGCGTCCCAGGCGCTGGATCTGCGCGACGGTCAGCCGCGCTCCGGTGAGGTTGAACCGATTGGTGCGCAGGCTCAGCTGGGCGATCCTGGCGGTCTCATGGCTCTGCGCGGGTCCCACGTCGACCCGGATGTCCAGGCTCCGCAGGAAGCTCTCGTAGTCCTTCGCGCCGGCCCGCTGCCCCTCGCGCCGCTCCCGCTCCCGGTAGCGCGCGGCGCGTACGCGGTCCTCGTCGGTGACGGCGAGGACGTCGAACCAGCCGTCGGCCAGCAGCCGTTCGGCGTGGTGGGCCGGCTCGCCGTCCAGGGGGACGACGGCCGCGCCGGGGACTCCGGCCCGTACGACCTCCCGTTCGAAGGCGCTGTCGTCGGCGAAGACCACGGCGGACGGCGCGATGCCCAGGCCCGCGGCGACGGCCCGCACGCCGTCGGCCTTGGAGCCCCAGTCGGCGTGGACGGCGACGAAGTCGTCCGCGCTGAGCGGCCAGTCGGGGTGGGCGGCCAGCGCGCGGGCGACCGGCGCCGGATCGTTCTTGCTGCACACCGCGAGGAGCACGCCCTGGGAGGCGAGCTGCTCGACGGTCCGCCGGAAGCCCGCGAAGGCGCCCGCCCGCAGCGAGTCGGCGGCCCGCACCCGCTCGGGCCCGTCCTCGGCGAGTATCCCGTCCCACAGGGTGCCGTCGAGGTCCAGGACCAGGCACTTCTTGGCTTCGCCGCGCTGGGCGCGGACCAGGTGGACGGCCTCGCGGGCGTATCCGGCGAGCAGCTCGGCGGTGCAGTGGGCGTCGGCGTACGCGCCCAGGCGGGGGTCGTCGGCGCGCACCCCGGCCGAGGTCAGCGGCTCCAGGTCGAGCACGGCCGCCGAGCCGGCGGGTTCGTGCATCCGCAGCAGGTTGGCGTTGAACTCCCGCCAGACCGCGCCCAGTTCGGCGCGCTGCGCCAGCCCGGTCAGCTGGTGGGTGAAGCGTCGCAGCAGCGGCACGGTGTTCAAGGCGATGCAGGCGCCGGCCGGCGCGCGGCTCGCGTGGACGCCGACCAGCTCGGCGAGCAGCAGCCGCTGGCGCTCGGCCTCCAGCGCCACGTCGTACGGCTGCCAGGGGGGCCGGATCCGGTCCCAGACAGTCAGCGGGTCCAGTACGCACAGGGTGAGGTCGGGCCGGTGGGCGTAGAGCGCGGACGCCGGGTCGGCCAGGTCCTGGACGTAGCCGCCGCTGCCGGCCGCGTACGGGATCAGCAGCAGCCCGTGCCGGGCGGTGCGGGCGGTGAGCGCGGGCAGCAGACCGGCCGTCGTCGAGCGGCCGGTCACCGCGATCCGTACCGCGGGGACGCCGGGGTGGGCGGCGAGCACCTCGGCCGGGTCGATCCGCGCCAGCAGCCGGCCCGCGTCGTCGAGTTGCTCCTCGTCGAGCCGGGCGAGCAGGCCGGCGATCCGCGGATACGCGTCGACGAGCGCGCCCTGGCGGTGCAGGGCGCGCAGCTCCCGCTGTGCTTCGCCTCGCGCGCTCATCCGGTCGCCTCCACTGCGAAGCCCGCCTTGATCCATTTGCTGGACTCGATGGCTATGCCGACCGCGCGGTCTCCTGCCGCCAGCCGGGGCAGCAGCCGCTCCAGCTGGTGGAAGACCAGCGCGTTCCCGTTGTTTCCGGTCTCCGCCACACAGGAGACCTCCTCCCACTCGAGGCCCTGCCGCAGACCCCTCGTGATGCGCTCGGTCATCCGCCCGCTGAGCTGGGGCGGCAGGACGTGCCCGAGCGAGGCGGCGGGCCAGTCCAGCGCGTCGAGCAGCCAGTCGAGCACTTCCCGGGCCATCACGGGCACCAGGGACTCGACGGACTTGTAGTCCTCGACGACGGCGGGCCGGTCGCTGTGGCGGTCGGCCTGCCCGAACCACTCGACGCGC
Organism: Streptomyces sp. NPDC051907; assembly: GCF_040681075.1. Taxonomy (NCBI): domain Bacteria; kingdom Bacillati; phylum Actinomycetota; class Actinomycetes; order Kitasatosporales; family Streptomycetaceae; genus Streptomyces; species Streptomyces sp. NPDC051907. Next base: position 31,228 of record NZ_JBFAYB010000064.1, read on the forward strand.
TGGCCCGGCGCCCGGCCCAGGCCGCTGAGCCAGTGCTCGGCGCGCACCAGGCGGGCGCGGGCGGCCTCGGGGGCGCGGGTGAGGGCGACGGCGCCCGCGCCGTCGCCGAAGAGCACATAGTTGACCAGCTGTGTGGCCGGCAGCTCGCGGAAGTCCTGGCGCAGGTCGAGGTGTTTGCTGCACACGTCGCCGCCGACGACCAGGCCCACGGGCTTCTGGCCGCGCTTTTCTCGGCTCCCGCCGGCGAGCAGCGCGCCGGCCAGCGCCAGCGCCTGCACGGATCCCGAGCAGCCGGACTGAAGCTGGTAGACGGGCACCTGGTCGATGCCGAGCCGGTCGGCGACCAGCGCCGCGGTGGTCGGCATCAGGGCGTCGGGGGTGGCGGTCGCCACGACGATGAACGCCACGTCGTCGGGGTCGGCCCCGGCGTCGGCGAGCGCGCGGTCGGCCGCGTCGGCGCACAGGTCCTCCAGGGCCCAGCGGACCGCGCCGCCTTCGAGGTCGACGGCGAAGTGCCGGGTCCTGGTGCCGATGAACGCCTCCACCCACTCCGGGGCGATCCCCAGGCGTCTGGAGAGCGCGGCGTTGTCGACGGGGTCGCCGGGCAGCGCGGTGCCCACCCCGGCGATGCCGACGCCGCCGCGGCCCGCGGGCCAGCTCACCGGGCCACCGCGGCGTTCAGCTGCTCCGCGAGGTACCCGATCAGCGACTCGACGCTGACGAGGCTGGAGAGCATCTCGGGCATGGACAGCTCGCCGACCTCGGGGAAGCGGACCTCCAGCCGGTACTTGAGCTCCATGAGCATCACGGAGTCGAAGCCGAGGTCGTCGTAGAAGCGCAGCGCGTCGTCGAGCTCGTCGTGGCGGCCTCCCCTGACCATGGCGACGGCCTCCCGCACCCCTTGGCGCACCCGGTCGGGACCGGCCGGGCGGGCGGCGGCGGGGCGGCGCTGCGGCTGTGTGCCCGCCGCCGCGAGCTGCTCGTGCCAGGAGCGCCACTCGGTGGAGAAGACATGGGCGGGCAGCCGTACGGCCCGTTTGGCCGCGTCCGGGTAGAAGACGTCCCAGGCCGGGTCGAGCCCGTCCTGGTGCAGCCGGGCGAGGAGCTCCCCCAGCTCGCGCGGGCCCGAGTCCTCGGTGCGGCAGACGCCGAGCGCGGGGACGTCGCGGGCGGCGCCGATGCGCCGGATCAGAGCGCTCAGCACCGGCTTGGGGCCGATCTCGACGATATGGGTGGGCGGGCGCTCGCAGAGCGAGGCGACGGCCTGCTCGAACCGGACGGTCGCCGAGACGTGCTCCGTCCAGTAGGCGGCGTCCAGCTCCTCGCCGGGGCCCAGCAGCCGCCCGCGCACGGTCGAGTGGAACGGCAGCCGCGGCCGGCCGCCGGGTATCCGTGCCGCGACCCGCTCGAAGCGGCCCAGCATGGGCGCCATCAGCGGCGAGTGGAAGGCGTGCGAGACCTTCAGCGGCGTGCAGGCCAGGCCGCGCTCCTCGAGCCGGGCGCGGATGCGTCCCAGGGCGTCGAGGCCGCCCGACAGGACGGTGGCGCCGGGGCCGTTGAGCGCGCCGACGCCGACGGACGGCTCGTCGGCGACGAGCGCGGCGGCCTCGGCGGGGCGGGCCCGGGTGGCCAGCATGCCGCCGCCTTCGGGCAGCTGCTGCATATAGGCGCCGCGCACGGCGACGAGCCGTGCCGCGTCCGCGAGGTCCAGCGCCTCGGCGACGACGGCCGCCGCGAACTCGCCGATGCTGTGCCCGACGACGGCGGCGGGGCGCACGCCCAGCTCCATGAGGGTGCGGGCCAGGGCGTACTGGACGGCGAACAGGGCGGGCTGGGTGGCGCCGGTGCGGTGCACGACCGGGTCGCCGGCCAGGATCGTCTCGTGCACCGGGGTGACGGTGTACGGCTGGAGCGCCTTGGACGCCTCGTCGAGGAAGGTCCGGTAGACGGCGGAGCGCTCGTACAGGCCGGCGGTCATCCGCGGGTACTGGGAGCCCTGGCCGGTGAACGCGAAGGCCACCACCGGCTCTTCGGCGCCCTCGGCGTACGCGGTCTCCAGCTCGGCGCCGGCGAACAGCCGCGAGGCCAGCTCCTCGGGCGAGTCGACGGCGGCGGCGAAGCGGTACGGCAGGGCCGCGCGGGCGCGGTTGCTGGTCCAGCAGAGCCGGGCGAGCTCCTCGCGGCCGCGCCCGGCCGCGTCCACGGCCTGGATCCGCAGATTGCGCCGCAGGGCGGTGGGGGTGTCCGCGGACAGGGTGAACACCCCGACGGCGGGGCCGGGTTCGGCGGGCGGGGCCGCGGGCGGCTCGGACGGGGCGCGTCCCAGCACCACATGGGCGTTCGTGCCCCCCATGCCGAAGCTGGAGACTCCCGCGCGGCAGCCCTCCTCGGGCAGCGGCAGCGGCTCGGCGATCAGCTCCATGCCGCGCCGGGCGAGCCCGAGCCGCGGGTTCTCCTCGCCGAGCAGGGGGTTGGCCGGGACGGTTCCGTGGTGGAGCGCCAGCACGGTCTTGACCAGTCCGGCCATGCCGGCCGCGCCCTCGGTGTGCCCGATCAGGCCCTTGACCGCGCCGACGGCCAGCGGCCGTCCGCGCTGCCCCTGGCTGTCGCGGAACACGTCGGCCAGCGCGAGTGCCTCGATCTGGTCGCCGAGCGGGGTGCCGGTGCCGTGGGCCTCGACGAAGAGGATGTCGTGCGGGCTGACGCCGGCCCGGCGGCAGGCTGCTGCGACGACGTCGCGCTGGGCCGCGCGGTGCGGGGCCATGATGCCGTTGCTGCGGCCGTCCTGGTTGACCGCGCTGCCGTGGACCACGGCGAGGATCCGGTCGCCGTCGCGGACCGCGTCCTGGAGCAGGCGCAGCGCCACCACGCCCACGCCCTCGCCGCGGCCGATGCCGTCGGCCGCGGCGGAGAAGGGCTTGCACCGTCCGTCGGGGGCGGCGAGCCCGGCCTGGGCGTAGATCTCGTCGAGCACCGGGCCGAGCACGATGTTGACGCCGCCGGCGAGCGCGAGGTCGCACTCGCCGGCGCGCAGCGCGGTGCAGGCCAGGTGCACGGCGACGAGCGCGGAGGAGCAGGCGGTGTCCACGGTGATGCTGGGCCCGCGCAGATCGAGCTGGTAGGAGACGCGGTTGGCGAGCATGGAGCGGCCGCTGCCGGTGCCGGTGCGCGGGGTCACCCCGTCGGGCGATGCGACGCTCAGACGCATCCAGTCGTCGGACATGGAGCCCGCGTACACGCCGACCGAGCCGCCCGCGAGCCGGGAGGGGCAGATCCCGGCGTCCTCGACGGCCCGCCAGGCGCATTCGAGCAGCAGCCGCTGCTGCGGGTCCATGGCCTTCGCCTCGGCGGCGGGCACGGCGAAGAAGGAGCGGTCGAACGCGTCGGCGTCGGTCAGGAAGCCGCCGGGCACGGCGCAGCGTCCGCGGGACGCGGGGCGTTCGCCGACGGCGGGCGTCCCGCTCGTCAGCAGCCTCCAGTACGCGTTCGGATCGGGCGCGCCGGGGAATCTGCAGTCCAGTCCCACCACCGCGACCGGCCGGCTGAACGGGCCTGTTGGACGGCCCATGGTCACACCTCCCGATGCCCGCCGCCGGCCTTGGCGAACTCGTCGGCGAGGTGGCGTGCGAGATCGTCGGCCGTGGGGTGGTCCCAGGCGACGGTGGGCTCGAGGAAGAGCCCGAACTCCTCCTCGATGTCGCCGTACAGGCTGAGCGCCGCCACCGAGTCCAGCCCGTACTCCGCGAAGGGGGTGCGCGGCCCGATCTCGTCGGCCGGGCGCTGGAGGTACTCGCTCAGCCGGGTGATCAGCCAGGTGCGGAAGTCGCGTTCGTCGAACTCGGCCACAGGCTTGGTCGACCAGGGGCCCGGGGCGTCGCTCCCGGTGGAATGCAGCGCCATCTGATGCTCCTCAACAACGTGTCTGCGGTCAGCCGGCGATCGGGGTGTCGTACAGGTCGTAGCTGCGGGCTTCGTGGTAGCGGTTCAGCACCTCGTCGAGCAGCTGGTCCTGCCAGCCGTCCGGGAGCTTGGGGAGGGGGTGGCCGAGCCGCTTCACCAGCCGGGTCAGCGCGGCGGCGAGCCAGGCGGGCGAGGCGAGGAACGGGTCGTCCTCGGGCTCCTGGCGCCGCCACACGCCCAGGCAGGCCGCGCCCGCCAGCAGCAGGGTGTACCGGTCGGCCAGGGCGTACGCCTTGGGGCTCGCCAGGACCGTGCGGTCCTTGGGGGACATGGCCCGGCACTCGGCCGTCAGGCTCGCCAGCTCCTCCTGGAGAGCGGCGGCCAGGGCGGCGAGCGACTCGGCGTACTCGCCGGCCCGCGCCATGGCCGCGACGGCCTCGGCCGCGCCGTCCAGGGAGTCGATCAGCGCGTCGCTCCCGGCGACCAGCACCAGCCGGTCCGGGTCGAGCGGCGGCAGGGGGTCGCGCACCCGGAACAGCCCCTCGGGCGCGGCCTTCCCGGAGAGCCAGGCGGTGCGGGCGAGCCGCGGCAGCTGGGGGACGATCGTCGCCTGGCAGGCGGCGGTCCCGGCGTGCCCGAGGCTGATCATGGGCAGATCGCGGACGTGCTTCTGGAAGGCGCCGTAGGCCCCGTCGCGTACGTAGAAGTTCGCGCCGAGCACGATGGACAGGTCGTAGGCGGTCTCGGTGAGCAGTTTGGGCAGCAGGTACTTCACGGCGGCGGCGTACACGCTGGTGGCGTCCGGGACCAGGTGCACGGCCCGGGTGGCGGTCAGCGCCAGGCAGTCGCTGATCAGCAGGTCGGTGAACGCGCCGACGATGGTGGCGCGGGCGTGCGGGATCTCCAGCACGGACCGGTGGTAGAGCTTGCGGTCCAGGGCGAAGCCGACGGCGGTCCGCAGGGCGGTGTCGCCGCCGCCGAGGATCATCGAGGGCAGCACGCTGCGGGTGATCTGGAAGGAGCGCAGGGCCAGTTCGACGCCGTCGCCGAGCTTGCCGATCAGCGCGTCGGCGGGCAGCGGGCAGTCGGCGAACTCCACGCCGGCGTTCTGGCAGCCGCGTACGCCGACGGTCTCGTACCGCGGCAGATAGCGGTAGCGGTCGGCGGGCGCGATCGACTTGTCGACCAGCAGGACGGAGTGGCTGCGGCTGCCGGCGCTGTCCTCGGTGCGGCTGAACAGGACGAGGGCCTCGGCGCGTTCGACGTTGTTGATGACCTGCTTGACGCCGTGCAGCGTGAAGCCGTCCTCGGTGGGCGTCGCCCGGAACTCGTTGCGCACGAAGTCGTTGCCGTGGGCGAGCTCGTGGTAGGCGATGGCCAGCCGGCCGCCGCCCAGCAGCAGTTCGGCGACCCGGCGCTGCTGCTCGGGGGTGCCGGCCGCCCATACGGCGACGGCGGCGAGGAAGGTGGTCGCGCCGTAGCCGAGGCCGAGGCTGGCGTCCCTGCGGAAGACTCCGCGCAGCACGCGGCCCAGGGTGTCGACGCGGTCGAGTCTGCCGCCGAGCTCCGTCGGCACGAACTCCGCGTTCAGCCCGAAGTCGGCGAGGGCGGCCTCGGCCTCGGCGAGCAGCTCGCCGCGCTCGTCGGCGGCGAGCAGCGCGCCGAGGCCCAGCGGGTTGGCCGCGTCGTTGGGGTCGCCGAAGCGCCTCTCCAGGTCGGCGACGCGCTGCTGGACGAGGACTTCTTCCGGGCTCGGGCTCAGCATGGCGGTCCTTCTGCGATACGGCCGGAGAGCAGGGAGAACAGCTCTCCCGCCTCGTACTGCTCGGTCAGCCGGCCCAGCAGCCGCTCGTACAGCGACTCCAGGTCGGGGTCGTAGGCGGCGGGCGGGCGCGGCTGCGGTCCGGTGACGCCGGGCACGGCCGCTTCGAGCCGCTCGGCCAGCCGGGCCAGCGCGGCCTCCAGCCACAGGCCGGAGCTCCACAGCGCCGCGGTGCGGGGGCCGTGTGCGAGGCGGCGGTTGTGCTGCCATACGCCCAGGCAGCAGGCGGCGGCGAAGCACAGGCTGTAGCCGCGGGCGAGGTCGAAGCTCTCCACGGGCGCGCCGCCCGGGACCGGTCGTGCGGCCCGCATCCTGGTGTGCAGCTGCTCGGCGGCCTGCGCGAGGGTGCGGGCGAGGGCGGCGGCGCGGGCGAGCTCGGGGCGGCGGGACGCCTGGGCGCCGAGCACCTCGGCGGCGGTCGGCAGCGATCCCAGCACGGTGCTGCCGCGCCGCGCGAGCAGGCTGAGCTGGCCGGGGCTGAGCCGGGGCAGCGGGCGGGCGTAGCAGTAGGTGTCGGCGAGGGCGTCGGGCTCGCGGTCGCGGACGGGGTGGCAGCGGGCGAGCGTGCGGAACTGGGCGGTGAGCGCGTACAGGTTGACCATGGTGTTGCCGTCGAAGATGCCGACGATCCGATGGTCGCGCTCCAGCTTCTGGAACCGTCCGTCCGCGTAGTAGTCGCTCAGGACGGCACGTGCGCCGAGCACCCCGCGCAGCCGGGTCAGCACGTCGTCGACGACGGTCGGCACCAGGTACTTGGCGACCGCGGAGGTGACGCTGAGCTCGTCGGGCAGGGTGTGGATGGAGCGGGCGGCGACCGTGCTCAGCGCCTCCATGGCGAGCACGTCGGCGTATGTCTCGGCCAGGGTGCGGCGGGCGGCCGGGAGGTCGATGAGCCTGCGTCCGTACAGCTCGCGCTCGGCGGCGAAGGCGTGGGCGACGCGCAGCCCGTGGTCGGCCGCGCCGAGGGAGAGCGCCGTGCACAGCGAGCGGGTGATCTGGAGGGCCTTGAGCACGGTCTCGGGGCCCTCGCCCTCGCGGCCGACCAGAGCGCCCGCGTCGACGGGCGCGCGGTCGAAGGCGATGCCGCTGATGTCGGCGCCGCGGATGCCGAGGGTGCGCACCTTGGGCAGGGTGCGGTAGGCGCCCTTCGGCAGGGCGTGCTTGTCGACGAGGAAGAGGCTGAAGCCGCGTGGGCCGCCCTCGGCGGCGGTGCGGGCCAGCAGGCAGACCAGGCGGCCCCGGGTGGCGTTGTTGATGAGCCACTTCTCGCCGGTGACGAGGTAGCCGCCGTGGGCCCGCTCGGCGACGACCTCGCCGGCCATCAGGTCGCTGCCGTGGGTGCGCTCGGTCAGCCCGAGGGAGACGGGCTCGCCGGCGCGTACGAGCGAGGCGAGGCGCTCGGCGCCCTCGAAGTCCTGCGCGACCCAGACGCAGACCGCGCCGAGGAAGGTCTTGCCGTGCCCGATCGCGCTGGTCAGATCGCGGCGGGCGATGGTCCGCACGATCTCCAGCAGCTGCGGGAACTCGGTGAGCGCGCCGCCGTACTCGGCGGGGATGTAGTAGTGGTGGACGCCGAGTTCGCCGAGCAGCTCGCAGGCCGCCGCGGGGAACTCCTCGGCGGCGTCCTCGGCGGCGGCGCGGGCGTAGGAGAGCGGCCCGGCGGCGCTGGGGTCGCCGAGCCGCGTCTCGAGCTGTTCGGCCAGCCGCCAGCGCAGGGCCGGGTCCGCCGCCCCCAGGACGGGATCGGCCTCTCGCGCGGCCGTGGCCCGCTCGGTGAGCGCCGTCATCCGCCGGCTCCGTCGGGGGCCTGCTGGCATACCCCGGCGGTGACCAGCCTGCGGACCTCCGGGTGGAGCACCTCGTGCAGCGGCTGGATCCGCCCGTCGAGGAAGAGCTGGCGCATGGCGGTGCGCTGGAGCTTGCCGCTGGTGGTGCGGCGCACGGTGCCGGGGCGGACCAGCAGCACGTTCTCCGCGGCGACGTCGAACTCCTTGCAGACGCAGGTGCGCACCGCGGCCGACAGCGACGCCAGCTCGGCCTCGAAGCCGGAGCCGGTGCGCACCTCCTGGACGACGACGACATGGTCGCGGTCCGACTCGACGGCGAAGGCGGCGCTGGAGCCGAAGAGCGCGCTCACCCGTTGGACGCTGCGCTCGATGTCCTGCGGGTAGAGGTTGCGGCCCGCCACGATCATGATGTCCTTCATCCGGCCGGTGATGTACAGCTCGTCGCCGTCCATCGCGCCGAGGTCGCCGGTGCGCAGATAGCCCTCGTCGCCGTCCTTGGTCGTGCCCTTGAAGGCGTGGGCGTTCTCCAGGGGCCGGTTCCAGTAGCCGCGGGCCACGCTCTCGCCGCGTATCCAGACCTCGCCGACCGTGCCGGAGGGGAGCTTGCTGCGGCTGTCCGGGTCGACTATGGCGATGTCGCAGTTCTGCGGGCGGCCCGAGCTGACGAGGGTCTTGGTCGGCCTGCCCGCGGGGGCGTGCCGCATCAGATGGCGTTCGAGGTCGGCGGCGTCCACCTCGCGGGTGCGGGCGGGGCGGCCGGGCTCCTTGCCGGCGACCAGCAGCGTGGACTCGGCGAGCCCGTAGCAGGGGTAGAAGGCCTCCTTGCGGAAGCCCGCCGGGGCGAAGCGCTCGGCGAAGGCGTCCATGGTCTCGGCCCGCACCGGCTCGGCGCCGTTGACGGCCGTCTCCCAGCGGGAGAGGTCGAGCCCGGCGATCTGGTCGTCCTTGATCCGCCGCAGGCACAGGTCGTACGCCAGGTTGGGCCCGCCGCCCGTGGTGATGCCGTACTGGTCGACCATCTGGAGCCAGCGCAGCGGCCGCTTCACGAACGTCATCGGCGGCATCAGCACGCCCGCGCTGCCCAGCCACAGCGGGTGCAGCAGATGGCCGACGAGCCCCATGTCGTGGTGGAACGGCAGCCAGCCGCCGACCCGGGAGTCGGAGCTGGTGCGCATCGCCTGCTGGATGGCCCGCTGGTTGGCGAGGAGATTGCGGTGGGTGACCATGACGCCCTTGGGGTCGCTCACCGAGCCCGAGGTGTACTGGAGGAACGCCACGTCGTCGGGGAAGAGCCCCGGCTCCCGCCAGGCCTGCGGGTCGCCGACGTCCGCCCGGTCGGTGGCCAGGCACGCGACCTCCGGGTGGCCGATATTGGCCAGCAGCTGCGAGACGGTCGAGGCCGTCGAGGCGTCGGTCAGGATGTAGCTCACCGAGGCGTCCCGCACGATGTTCGCGACCCGTTCGACGTTCTGCCGGGAGCCGACGGGCGCGGGCGCCGGCACGGCCACCGCGCCGGCGTACAGACAGCCCAGGAAGCTGCTCATGAACTCCCGTACGTCGCTCTGCAGGATGAGCACCCGGTGGCCGTGCGAGCCCTGGCCCTGAAGCCAGGAGGCCAGCCGTTTCGCCCGCTCGCCGAGCTCGCCGTAGCTGAGCACATCGGACTCCAGCTCCCCCTGCTGACTGGCGCGAACACAGAAGTAGGCCTCCCGGTCCGCGAGTTCCGATGCTCTGTCCAAGCAAAGTTCGGTGAAGTTCCGGTGTGCAGCCATCGTCGCCCCCAGCGCCGCGGTACTTATGGCCAGAGCTTGGAAAATCCGTCTCAAGGCCGCCTCGAAGGCGGGTGGACGTAGGTGAAAACGGCGCGAACCTCACCTGCTGTCGGGGTGCTCGAAGAGACCGCTCGTCAGGATCTCCTCCTGGCGGACGCCTGGAATCCACACCCAGTACATGCCGTACGCGATCAGCGCTCGGCCCACCGGATGCAGGACTTTGACGACAAGAAACCTTCGCAGGGACCACGGCATGGCTGCTCTCCGTTCTGTGCGGAATCGCGACTGCCGCGCAACTGTGCGCCGGGCCGGTCGACGATCGCTCTAAGCGCCCGGCCCCACCCGGGGAAAGGCTGCTCAGGACAGCCGCAGCGCCGTGTCGATCAGCGGCACATGGCTGAAGGCCTGCGGGAAGTTCCCCACGAGCCGGCCGCGCCGGGTGTCCCACTCCTCGGCCAGCAGCCCGAGGTCGGTGCGCAGGGCCAGCAGCCGCTCGAACAGCTGGCGTGCCTCGTCCCGGCGCCCGATCAGCGCCAGGTCGTGGGCGAGCCAGAACGAGCAGGCCAGGAAGACGCCCTCGCCGCCGGGCAGTCCGTCCCCGCCGACGGCGTCCGACCCGCCGTCCGGGACCGGATAGCGCCGTACGAAGCCGTCGTCGCACAGCTCCCGCTGGACGGCCTCGACGGTGCCCACCACCCGTGGGTCGCCGGGCGGCAGGAAGCCCATCTGCGGGATGAGCAGCAGCGAGGCGTCCAGCTCGCGGGAGCCGTAGTGCTGGGTGAAGGTGTTGCGCTCGGGGTCGTAGCCGTTCGCGCAGACGTCGCGGTGTATCTCCTCGCGCAGGGCGCGCCATCGCTGCACGGGGCTCTCCAGCTGCAGCCTGCTGAGCCGGCGCACGGTCCGGTCGGCGGCGACCCAGGTCATGACCTTGGAGTGGACGAAGTGGCGGCGCGGACCGCGGACTTCCCAGATCCCCTCGTCGGGCTCGCGCCAGTTGGACTCCAGGTAGTTCATGAGCTTCATCTGCAGGATGTGGGTGCTGTCGTCGCGCGTCAGGCCAGAGGTCTGGCCGAGCCAGAGCGCGTCCACCACCTCGCCGTAGACGTCGAGCTGGAGCTGGTCGGCCGCGCCGTTGCCGACGCGGACCGGGCCGGACTTCTCGTAGCCGGGCAGCCAGGGCAGCTCGGCCTCCGGCAGCTCGCGCTCGCCCGCGACCCCGTACATGATCTGGAGGTTCTGGGCGTCCCCGGCCACGGCTCTGAGCAGCCACTCGCGCCAGCGGCGGGCCTCCTCGCGGTAGCCGGTGCGCAGCAGGGCGGTGAGGGTCATGGCGGCGTCGCGCAGCCAGGCGTAGCGGTAGTCCCAGTTGCGCACGCCGCCGATCTCCTCGGGCAGCGAGGTGGTCGGCGCGGCGACGATTCCGCCGGTCGGGGCGTAGGTGAGCGCCTTGAGGGTGATCAGGGACCGGACGACGGCCTCCCGCCAGGGGCCCGCGTAGCTGCACTGGCTCGTCCAGGTGGACCAGAACCGCTCGGTCTCGGCGAGGAGCCGCGTCGCGTCGGGCCGCGGCGGGGCGTCGCCGTGGGAGGGCTGCCAGCTCAGGGTCATGGCGACCCGCTCGCCGGCGGCGACGCTGAAGGCGGCGTGGGTGGTCAGATCGCTGCCATAGGTGTCGACGTCCGCGTCCAGCCATAGCGCGTCGGGGCCCGCGACGGCGACGAGGCGGTCGCGTCCGTGCGCTCCGTGCTCGCGCTGGACCCAGGGGACGATGCGGCCATAGCTGAACCGCATCCGCAGCGCGGAGCTCATCCGGACGCGCCCAGAGACGCCCTCCACTATTCGTACGAGTGTGGGTGCGACATCTGGACGACCCCGGCCTGCCGCTCTGGGCGGCATGAAGTCGATCAGCCGGACCGTGCCCTGTGGAGTGTCCCACTCCGATTCCACCACGAGCGAGTCGCCCCGGTAGCGCCGGCGGGTGGCGCCGCCCCCGCCGTCGGGGAGCGCGGCCGGGGCGAGCCGCCAGAATCCGTGGTCCTCCGTGCCGAGCAGCCCGGCGAAGACCGCGGGCGAGTCGAAGCGCGGGAGACAGAACCAGTCGACCGATCCGTCCCTGGCGATCAGGGCCGCGGTCTGCATGTCCCCGATCAGTGCATAGTCCTCGATGAGCGCAGCCACACGAACTCCCGGAACACCGTCGCCGCCGTCGTCCGGAGGCGGACCCCCGTCTCCCCCGCACAGGCGCGGAGGATTCGGGCACGTTACGCGTGGCGCCTCGAGTCTCGGCTGGTCGGGTGCGGGCGCCGGTCGAGGGTCGGCGGGAGAGGTCCTCCGTTCAGCGCTGGGGCAGCGGGAAGGCCACCGGGCTGCACTGCCCGGCCCGGTTGACGGCGCGGACCCCGAAGAAGACGTTGTCCTTGGAGAGGTCCACGGTGTGGGCGCAGACGTCGCCGACGCGGATGACATGGGTCCACTCCGGCGCGGTGGTCTCGCGCCACACCACCTCGTATCCGGCGAGGTCGGCCTCCGTGCCGCGCTCCCAGACCAGTTGGGTGGCGTTGGTCGGCGCGCCGGCGAGGATCTTCGCGCCTCTGGGCGTGCCGGGCGCCTGGGCGAGGGTCCACAGGGCGGCGCCGTTGACCTTGGCGACGCGGGCGATGTACCCGAAGTCGCAGAACCGCGGCAGATCGCCGTACTGCTTGCCGTCGACGACCCGCACGTCCTGGTGCTGGTGCGCGAAGTCCTCGGCGGGCTCGGTGAACCGGGCTGCGGGGAAGCCCCGTTCGAGGAACGGGATGTGGTCGCCGCCGCGCAGATAGCGGTCGCGCCGGTAGACGACGCGCACATGCATGCCGGTGGCGTCGTTGTCGGCGACGTCGCGCACGAAGCGGGCGAGCTGACGGGAGGGCGAGTCGTTCTCGCCGCCCACCGAGCGGCGGGCCGCGGCCTGCTCGGGGGTCTCGGAGGTGGGGACGCCCTCGGCGAAGAGCCGGACCGTGAACGGGTTGCGCGCGCCGTCGTCGGCCGTCGGGCTGCCGACGATGTCGGCGGTGAACATCGCCTGCACGTCCGCTCCGGCCGTCTTGAACGCCTGCGCCATATGGGCCGCGCCGAACATGCCCTGCTCCTCGCCCGCGACGGCGGCGAACACGATCGTAGCGGCGGGCCGGCGCACGGCCATGACGCGGGCGAGCTCCATGGCGACGGCGACCCCCGAGGCGTCGTCGTCGGCCCCGGGCGCGTCGGAGACGGCGTCCATGACGTCGCTCGCGCGCGAGTCGTAGTGCCCGGAGACGACGTAGACGCGGTCCGGGGCGGCCGAGCCGCGCAGGGTCGCCACGACGTTGGCGATACGCGTCGGCACGGGGATGCGGGGCGCCGGCGCCTGGACGTAGCTCTGCAGCTCCACGGTCATCCTGCCGCCGCTGCGGGCCGCGTACGTCTTCAGCTCGGCGTGGATCCAGTCGCGGGCGGCGCCGATGCCGCGCTTCGGGTCGTCCTGGCTGGAGAGGGTGTGGCGCGTGCCGAACGCGGCGAGGGTGCGCACAGTCGCCTCGATGCGGTCGCGGTCGATCTCCCCCAGGAGGGCGCGCAGTTCGTGGGAGGGCGACTGGACGGTGGCGGGCAGGCGCCGGGGCGCGTACGCGGGCTCCGCGGCGCCCGGGGCGGCGGCTGTGGGCGTTGCGCTGGCGCCTCCCAGAGCGGCCCCGAGGGCCGCGGTCGCGGCGGCCGACAGCACGGTTCTGCGGTCCGCGCGAGGGGTGCTCGGGGTCTCGTCGTCGGCGGGCTGCGGGGTCGGCTGCGACATGCGGGACATGTTCATGGGCGCGCCAACGCCTGACAAGCGGGCGGTTCGGCCGCAGGCCGATTCGGCTCGCCCGGCCCGGAGCGCGGGTTCTGAGCGTCGGCCCGGCGGCTGCCGGTCGGCGGACGGGCAGTGGATCTCCGCTGAAGCCCGACAGGACGCCTTCAGGTCCGGTTCGGCGGACCTACGAGACCGGACGGAGAGCGAGAGAACCCAGGGCGGCAGCCTCGCCTCGGCCCGAGGAAGCCGTTCGCCGGGACCCTCGGACAGCGCCGCGCCGCTCGTACGCCCCGGTCCGCCGCGCCGCTCGTACGCCCCGGTCCGCCGCGCCGCTCGTACGCCCCGGTCCGCCGGGCCGCTCGTACGCCCGGTTCAGCCTCCGGAGACAGCCCGCAGATGCGACTTGCCGCGCCGCACCCGGGTCGAGCCGCCGGCCGAGCGGGTGTCGCGCAGTACCAGCGTCATCCGTGTGAACCCCCTGTCCTGAAGGGTCTTGGGCGTCTCGTCGACGATCCGGCAGTCCGTGCGCCCCCAGCGCGGGTCGGGGTGGCGCAGCGGCCGTACGGCCCCGTCGTGGTGGATGGCCGCGGCGCCCATGGCCCGCATCCAGTGCGGCAGCCCGCACCGGTAGGCCGCGTCCATGATCGGGTCCTGGGCGATCTCGTCGCGAATGGCCTGAAGCCCCCCGTCGCCGTCCCCGTCCTCGCAGTCCAGGGCGGCGGCCAGCTGCGCCATCAACGGCAGGCACCAGCTGGTCTCGTGCTCGCCGAGCACCGAGGCGGCGTCCGGGTGGAAGAGCACGAACCGCAGGAAGTTCTGCGCCGGCATCGCGGTGGGGTGCGGTCCGACGCCCTGGAACAGCGCGTCGAAGGCGGGGTTGGCGTGGGCCACGTCCCAGCCCGGGTCGAAGAGCAGGGACGGCATCGGCATGGCGTCCATCATCGTGGCGTAGTCGCGCAGGTAGGCCTGCGTGTCGGCGTCCGCCGGCGCCGTGGCGGCGCGCTCGACGGGGGCCGCCGGGCGCAGCGGCACGGCAGAGGGAACACGAGCGGGAACGCTTGCGAGCGTGGGCGAGGCGCCCGCGGCGGGCACCCGGGGGCGCGCCGGCACGGCGGGGAACGCGGGCCCGGAGGGGCGCGTCGGGCCGGTCGGGCGCGCCGGCCCCGGGGGCCGTACCGGACCCGACGGAGGCACCGGGCCCGAGGGCCGCAGCGGCGTGCTCCACGCGGCTCTCGGCGGGTCGCGGTCGACGGCGAGGCGGAAGAGCCAGCCGCTCTGCTGGGCGCTCATCTCGAGGGCCGCGGCCAGCGCGGCGAGCGTCTCGTCGGTCCACTCATGGGCCGGCGAGCGTTCCCATGATCCGTACGCGTACGGGGTGATCCCCAGGCGCGCGGCCACGTCCTCCGCGCTCAGGCCCAGCTCGTCCCGGCGACGCCGCAGGACGTCGGCGAGCCGTCTCGCCCGCAGCGTGCCGCGCTTCGTGCCGGCACACCCCCGACGTCCGTGGACACCAGGCCGTTCCAAGCCCGCCTCATGTGTCATCGAGAACGCCACCCTTCTCGAAGTCCCGCCGCGGCAGCGCCCGTTCGATCTTCAACCGCGTTGGCGATCCTGCTACCGCGAGAGCGGCCATGTCAACTATCGTGGCATTCCACGCCGCTGAGCGCTTAATTCGCGCCACAGCTGTGGCAAGACCTGGCTGCATTCCTATCCATTGGTTAATCTCCGGGCAGCCAACTGTGGCGGAGCGACCTCTCGTGATCTAGGAGACCTACTGGTGACAGACGGCTTCTCGGTTCCGGGCCCGACGGCCGCAAGCCCACTGGCGGCTTCCGTCGCCCGCCTCGCCGAACTCGCGGACAGGCTCGGGGTCCCCCAGGGCGAGGTCTTCGACGTGCACCACCTCTCCGACGCCTCGGGCGTCCCCGCCGACGTGGTCGGCGATCTGCTCCAGGGCCGCCGCGCCGGCGAGCCCGACCTCCAGGCGCGCTTCGTACAGCGCTTCGACCTGCTGCGAAGAACGCGGCTCAAGCCCAACGGCCGCCGCTACACCCAGCAGGAGATCGCCGACGGCGCCGGCATGTCCCGCCAGCAGGCGGGCGCGCTCATCAACGGAGACCGCCGGCCGACCATGGAGCACTGCGACGCGATCCAGCGCTTCTTCAAGGTCCACGCCGGCTTCCTCACCGCCGAGGACGCCGAGGCGCTCGACGGCGCCCTGCAGCGCACCGAGCAGTCGCTGCTCCACGACTACGCCGGCGGCGACGGCGATCCGCTCGAGCGCCTGCTGCAGGACCACGGCGTGCGGGGCATCGCCTGGCGCGCGGCCCAACTGCCCACCGACAAGCACCGGGACAAGGTCACCGAGTGGCTCGACATGCTCCTGGAGAGCGTGAAGCCGACGGACCCCTGACGTCTTCCGGCCAGGGTTGGATCCGCAGGTGTCCGCACGGGCGCGGGCGGGGAGAGGAGAACGGTGAGCATAGGCAAAGAGATGCGTCGGCTGTGCGGCGAGCTGGTCGCCGAAATCGATCTGCCCGCGCCCGCGGAGCCCGCCGATCTCTACGCCGCCCTGTGCCGGGGCATGAGCAGGCGCCGCGGCCGGCCGGTCAGGTACCGCATGGCCTCGTTCCCTCCGGGCACGGCCAGCGGTCTCTGGCTGGACATGGCCGACCAGGACCTGATCGTCATCGAGGAGCGCACCACGCCCAGCCATCAGCTGGTGATTCTCGGCCATGAGCTGTGGCATATGAAGGCCGGCCACTGCAGCCACCACGTGGACGGCGCGGCCGTCGCCGCGCGGCTCCTGTCGGACGAGGCCGACCTCCAGGCGACCGTGCTCAAGGTCGCGGCCCGGACCCGCTCGGACCAGGCCGAGGAGAACGACGCGGAGAGCTTCGGACTGCTGCTGGGCAGCAAGTGCCGCTCCTGGCTGGCCGGCGGCGCCGGCCGCGGCCGGGCGCCGGCGGACGGGCTCGCGGGCCGGATCGAGGCGTCCTTGGGATACCGCGGGCCACAGGGCTGACTGAGTGAACGGTCCGGACTACTACATCCCTGCCGCCGCGCTGGGAATCGCACTCGCGTTCAAGCTGCCGGGGATGCGCCGCGACTGGCGCGACCCGCTGCTCCGCTCGGTCTGCGCCCTGCTCGTGCTCGCCGCCTCCACCTTCTTCTTCGCCGCGCCGCCCACCATCGCCGAGGTCAACCGCCTCACCGGCGTCCCCAACTTCTCCGGGCCGCTGGTCTATGCGATCCTCACCGCCTTCAGCGGGTCCTGCCTGGTGCTCCTGGTCAACTGGCGCGGCGGGCCGCCCGAGGAGACCCGGCTGATCTCGCGCCGGGTGGTCGTCGGCTACGGAGTGACGGCCGCCGCGCTGGTGGTGATGTTCCTGCTCGGCGACGCGCCCGTCGAGCGGCTGCGCGACCTGGACACGTACTACGCCAACACGCCCTACATCCGCGAGATGATCGTGCTCTATCTCGCGGCGCACTCCGTCGCCGCCGTGGGCATGACCGCCCTGTGCTGGCGCTGGTCCCTCCAGGTGCACGGCTGGCTCCGGTGCGGCCTGGTGACCATCGTCGTCGGCTCGCTGTTCAACCTCGGCTACGGAGTCTCCAAGTCCAGCGCCGTCGCCGCCCGTTGGGCCGGCCTGGACTGGGACTGGCTGAGCAGCTCCCTGGCGCCGCCGCTGGCCTCCGCGGGCGCGCTGTTCAGCGCGGTCGGCTTCATTCTGCCGCTGGTCGGCCGGCGGCTCTCGGACAGCTGGTACACCTGGTCGACGTACTGGCAGCTGGGCGCGCTCTGGCGCGAGCTGCGCACCGCCGTGCCGAACGGCTCGCCGTCGGTGCGGATCTCCTGGTGGTCGCCCGCGGACCTCAGGGTCACCCAGCGCGAGTCGGACATCCACGACGGCATGCTCAACCTCGACCCCTACTTCGACCCCGAGCTGCGCGCCGGCGCCTACCAGGCGGCGATCGACACGGGATCCGATCACCAGCAGGCACAGGCGATCGCCGACGCCGCCATGGTCGCCGCCGCCCTGCGGGCCCGATCGGCCGACCCGGAAGGGAAGATCATAAGCTCGGCACAGGCGTACCGCCCCGATGCAGCCGAAGGACCGCGCGATCTGGTGCGCATGTCCCTCGCGCTGCGTCAATCCCCCGTCGTTGAAGCAGCCCGCCGGAGTGCGGCCAGGTCAGAGAGCGGCTCCCCATGAGCGATCCCGTGAGAACAAGCCCCAGCCCCCGCCCGGCCCCGCGCCGGGCCGTCGTGATCGGCGGTGGGCTGGCCGGCATGCTCGCGGCCGCCGTACTGAGCGAGTACGCCGACGAGGTCACCGTCGTCGAACGGGACGCGCTGCCCGAGGGCCCCGCCGCGCGCAGAAGCCTTCCCCAGGCGCACCACGCGCACCTGCTGTGGTCGGGCGGGGCGCGCGCCATGGAGTCTCTGCTGCCCGGCGTCACCGACCGCTGGCTCGCCGCGGGCGCGCGCCGCATCCCGCTGCCGACGGGACTGGTCTCGATGTCGGCGCAGGGCTGGTTCCGCCGCTGGCCTCAGATGCAGTTCCTGATCTCCTGCAGCCGCGACCTGCTGGACTGGGCGGTACGCCAGGAGGTCGCCGCCCGCCCGAACGTCACCGTGCTCGGGCGCACCGAGCTGCTGGGCCTGCGCGGATCCGCCGCCCGGGTCACGGGGGTCGCCGTGCGCTCCGAGGACGGCCACGAGCAGGTGCTGGAGGCCGACTTCACCGTCGACGCGAGCGGGCGCGGCTCGCGCGCGCCCGAGTGGCTGCGCTCGCTGGGCGTGCCGGCCGTCGAGGAGGAGAAGGTCGACTCCGGTCTCGCGTACGCCAGCCGTGTCTTCCGGGCGCCGGAGGGCTCGCGGGAGTATCCGGTGGTCAATGTGCAGTCCGACGCGCGCGAGCCCCGGCCGGGGCAGACGGCGACGATCGTGCCGATCGAGGGCGGCCGGTGGCTGGTGACGCTCTCCGGCACCCGGGGCGGCCAGCCGACCAGCTCGGCGGCCGAGTTCGAGGACTTCGCCCGCTCGGTCCGCCATCCGATCGTGGGCGAGCTCATCGCGCACGCCGAGCCGCTCACCGACGTGGTGGTCTCCCGCAGCACCGTCAACCGCCGGCGCTTCTACGAGAAGGTCGCCGCCTGGCCCGAGGGCTTCGTCGCGATCGGCGACGCCGTCGCCACCTACAACCCGGTGTACGGCCACGGGATGTCGGTCGCGGCCCAGGGCGTGCTGGCGCTGCGCGGGGCGCTGGACAAGCACGGCATCGCCTCGCCGGGCCTGGCCCGCACGGTGCAGCGCGCGGTGGCGGGACCGGTCTCCACGGCGTGGGACCTGGCGACCGGGCAGGACATCCTCTACCCGGGGGCGATCGGCCGGCAGCCCCCGTCGGCGGCGAAGGTGCTGCGCCGCTATGTCGACCGGCTGATGCTGACCGCCACGGGACGCCCCCTGGTCGCCAAGGCGCTGTTCGACGTGATGACGCTGTCGGCGCCGACGACGTCGCTGCTCAAGCCGGAGATCGTGCTGGCCGTGCTGCGCGGGCCGAAGCTGCCGCAGCTGCCCGGGCCGCCGCTGACGGACGAAGAGCTGCGCATCGCCAAGGAGCCCCGCACCGAGCGCGAGACCGACCCCGCGGACGCGTGAGGGCGGGTGAGGTCGCCCGCCGTCGTCGCCTAGGCTCGACGGCGAGATGAACGGCAACGACAGAGACAGCCACGCGGGCGCCCGCCCCGGCGGCGGGGCGGGCAGGTCCGCGCCGCTGGAGCGCAAGGCGGACCGCGAGACGGTGCGGCGGCACAATCTCAGCCTGGTGCTGCGGGCTGTGCGCGACGAGGGCGAGGCGACCCGCGCGGGCGTCGCCGCGCGCGTGGGGCTGACCCGCGCCGCCGTCTCCTCGCTGGTGGAGCAGCTGCTGGAGAGCGGCTTCCTCTCCGAGTCCGGCAAGACGTTCAGCGGCCAGGCCGGCCGGCCCGGGACGGTGCTGAAGGTGGCCCGCACCGGCGTCGCGGGTCTCGGCGTCGAGATCAACGTCGACTATGTGTCGGTCTGCGTGGTGGACCTTGCGGGCACCGACCGGGTGCGCCTGGTGGAGCACCTCGACAACCGGGGCGCGCCGCCGGCGCAGGTGCTCGGGCGGGCCGCGGGCATCGCCGCGCGGGCGCTGGCGTCGGCCGAGGAGCAGGAACTGCGTCCGGTGGGCGCGCAGTTGGCGCTGCCGGGGCTCGTCTCCCGGGGATGCGTCCGCCAGGCCCCCAATCTGGGCTGGACCCATGTGGAGGCGGAGAGCCCCTTCGCCGAGGCCCTCGCGGCGCTGCGTCCGGGCCGGGCCGCCCTGCCAGTGCGCTCCGAGAACGAGGCCAACCTCGCGGCGCTGGCCGAGCTGTGGTTCGGCGGGCTCGGCGAGGTGCGCAGCTTCCTGTATCTGTCGGGCGAGATCGGCGTCGGCGGCGCGCTGGTGGTCGGCGGGGAGCTGCTGCGCGGCGCGCACGGCTTCGCCGGCGAGATCGGGCATGTGGTGGCGTCCGCGGACGGCCCTCAGTGCCGCTGCGGGTCCCGGGGCTGCCTCGAGCAGTACGCCGGCCAGTCGGCGCTCCTGCGCGCGGCGGGCATCGACGAGAACGCGGGCGCGCCGGGCATGGCCGAGCTGGAGCGCCGCGCCGCCGCGGGCGAGGACCGCGCGGTGACGGCGCTCGGCCAGGCGGGCCTGATGCTGGGGCGGGTCCTGTCGGACGCGGTGAACCTCTTCGACCCGCAGGCGGTCGTCCTCGGCGGCGTCTACCGCCCGCTGCTGCCCTGGCTCTCCCCGCCGGCGTCCGAGGAACTGTCGACCCGCGTGGTCTCCGGCCTCTGGCCCCCGTCCTCGCCCCGCCTGCGCGCGTCTTCCCCGACGGCGGACGCGGCGAGAGGCGGGGCGGCCCTGGTGGTCCAGGACGCCCTGACGGACCCAGCGTCGTACGCGAACGGGACGAAGTCTGGGGAAGTTTGAGGCGCCCCCTCAGCCCCGCCGGCGCTTGAGGCGATCCCAGCCCCGCCGGCGCTTGAGGCGATCCGAGCGCCGCCGGCGCGGGAGGCGCGCGGTACGGGGCGGAGCGCCGCGTGGCGCACGTCGAAG